>JAFANK010000261.1 GCA_019232725.1 Vulcanimicrobiota bacterium
TGGCAACGGCGCGTGGCTTCGCGGCGGGTATCGCAACTCAGACGGGAATGCCGAGAGTCTAACGATAGCACGCCACGTTGATTGGGTGGGGTGGAAATCGCTTAAAGTCGCGATTCCACCGCAAGCGTCATGGCCGATCACCTGGACGCGGCTGTATCTCGTCGAGTCGTCGAAGGAAGCAAAAGAGCAGGGCTCGATTTGGTTTCGCAACCTTGCGTTCGTCTATCCAGGACCCTGAATTGTGAGTGGTCAGCTCTCTAAGTGTAGGTCAGCTCTCTAATGTGGGGGCGGCACTTTACGTGCCGCCCGATCGGCTCTGAAGAGCCGACCCCACAAGCCTGGACGCCGACCTCGCAAGCCATGTTGTCACATCCACCGAGCGGCGCTCGTCAAAGCCCATCTCCTGTCCGTGCGGTGACTTGAGCAGGGTGTTGTGGATGGCATAACTCCCTTGCGCCACAAACCCGGTGGTTGCGTCATACCATGCCGCGCCGTCGAGGTCGATGGTGCCGGGGAGGAGCTTGGGCAGATGATATTGCGCGCCAGTGATCTTGCCGCGCCCGTGGATGCGGATCCCGATGCGCGATCCGTCGATCGTGAAGACCTCGTGGTCGAAGGTCGTCTCGCCGCTGCCGAGTTCGGTCGACACCAAGACGTGTGTTTGCCAGCGTTGGCCGACGTGCGCTAGCGAGCCGGGGCGGAAGGGTAATTCGAAGGTTGCAGCATCTTCAAGGGCGAGCGGACCGCTCGTTATGGGCTCGTTGCTGGGCGAGAGTTTGATGTCAGCGACCGTTGTCGCCCTGCTCGTGGTCTTGCGGGGAACATCCAGTTCGTCTACGTGCACGTTGACGCGCACGGTCGAGCCGTTCGCACCTGCATGCACGACACGGCCACTGGCGCTCACCGTGCTGCGGCGTTCCTCATTGATGATGACGCCAGCGGCGGCGAAGCGTTGCAGCTTTTCCGGCGGCAGCCGCCAATCAATCCGGTCGACGTCATCGAGGCGTTCCTCGATAGAGTCGCCTACCTGCAGCGGCGCAAACCGTATGGTGATCGTGTCCGGAGTTGCGCCGCGCGCCAAAAGAACGCTCGCGCCGCACGTCATGATCAGACCCGCAAGGCCGAGCAGAAGGGGTCGAGCGATGGAACGCATCTCGACATGGTTATCGGAATGTCGAGCGGGAGAACACGCCCCAGGCTGCGCACCTGTGCGTTCATGCCGCAGACCAGATACCTATGACGAGTGACGCATATCCGGGCCGCCCGGCCGCGCTTGGCAGCCGGGGCATGGTCACCGCGCCGCACGCGCTTGCGGCGCAGGCCGGTGTCACGACGCTCACAAACGGCGGCAACGCAGCGGACGCCGCCATCGCCATCGCCGCAAGCCTCACCGCGCTCTACCCGCACATGACCGGCATAGGTGGCGATGCGTTCTTCCTTTATTACGATGCAGCGTCGGACGCCATCCACGCCTACAACGGTTCAGGCGCGGCCGCGCACGAGGCCACGCTGGACTTCTATGCGGCGCGCAAAGACAGCCACATACCTGAGCGTAGCGGTGCAGCAGTGCTGACCGTTCCCGGAGCGGTCGACGCATGGTATGCGCTGCACGAGCGTTTCGGAACCCTGACGATGGAGAGCATCCTCGCGCCGGCGATCGGCTACGCGCAGGCGGGTGCGCCGGCTGCGCGAAGTTTCGTCGCCGCAATCCACCGGTTGCGTGACATGTTATCGCAAGACGACGCCGCTCGAGTGCTGCTGGTCGAGCACGGTCCACGCCGCACCGGCGATCGCTTCGCAAATCCCGCGCTTGCCCAAACGCTGCGCGAAATCGCCAAGGGCGGTCGCCGCTATTGGTACGAGGGCGAGGCGGCAGCTGCCATCGATCGCTGCTGCCGGTCGGTGGGCAGCCCCTTACGTGCGCGCGATCTTGCAGCCCATCGCGGGCTTTTCACACAACCGTGCCGCGGGCACTTTTTCGGATGCGCATCGCTCACTATGCCACCCAACTCACAGGGCATCGCCGCACTCGTGGCCCAGCAGACGTACGAGGCCTACTGCGAGCAGCACGGCGACCTGCAACTCGCTGATGGCAGCGCGCAGCGCGTGCACGCGCAGTCAGAGGCTATCGGATACGCCTATGCAGATCGCGATGCATGCGTTGGCGATCCGCGCGACGCGGCGCCATGGGCCCCGTTGTTGGATGGCGCCCACACGCGTGCGCTGGCGCAGGCGATCGACCCCAACGCTTTGGCCCAAGAGCCTGTTGCGCATGTCGACGCAGGCGATACGGCGTACTTCGCCTGCGTGGACAGCGGCGGCAATGCCGTTTCGTTCATCCAATCGTTGTTCCACTCGTTCGGCGCAGGCGTTGTCGTGCCCGAGCTCGGCATCGCTTTGCAAAACCGCGGTACGGCGTTCGAGCTCACCGCCGGCACGCTGCGTTCGCTTGTGCCCGGACGACGGCCGTTCCACACGCTCATGCCGTGCATGCTGTTACGTGACGGACGTCCGTGGCTTGTCTATGGATCCATGGGCGGTGAGGGCCAGCCGCAAACGGCGCTCCAGCTCACGACGCGCATCCTCGTGGATGGTCACGATCCGCAGACCGCCATTGAAGCGCCTCGCTGGCGCTTTACGCGCGATGCAACAGCTGAACCAGCGCAGCTCCATCTTGAGGCACGCTTCTCGCAGGCATGCCGCGCAGGTTTGCGGGCGCGCGGTCACGAGCTGCACGTGCTCGGTGACTTCGATGAATCGATGGGCCACGCGGGAGCGATTTGCATCGACCGCGAGCGCGGCGTCCTGGTCGGCGGCGCGGATCCGCGCGGCGACGGCGCGGCGCTCGGTCTGTAGACGCACAAGGCACAAAACAGAAGAGGCCGCGCATTCCGCCGGCCTCGCTGCTGTCGTTCCTTGTAGACGTCGTCTATTTGATGTGTGACTTGCTGTGTTTGCCGCCCGTCAGCGTCTCGCGGATCACCGCGTCCTGCGTGATGCGCACGCCGTGGCCCGCCAGAACGCTGAAGCTCCGGCCTGGCATGTGGACCGCGACGCTGCCTGCGGTCACGGCAAGATTGGTTGTGTCCGTGCTCGCGGTGACCGAAAAAGTGGTTCCGGTCGGCACGAACGTCGCTTGCGCCGTTGCGACGTGCACGGGTGAGACATCGCGATGCAAGATCTCGTTGATGCGCAGCGTGCCGCGGCGCAGTTTCAGGAATACTGCATCGGCAGCGCCTGTCGCCTTATCGTAATGAAGCCGGCTCACCTGAACCTCGGCGCCGGTCTGCAAGGTCAGCGCAAGGTGCGGGGTGATGGCCACAATGGCCGGCTGTGCGCCTTCAGGCCGGAGAACCTCACCCGTCGAGATCGGCGTATCTGCTTCAGCGACTTCTCGCGGCTGGTTGTTCGGTGCGACCGCCTGGAGCACGCCTTCGACGGAAGCGGTGATCGTCTCGTCGGCCGGGCGATGGAAGTTGTTCATCAACACACCGTGGGCGATGAAGAAGACGGCAAGACCGGCGGCCATGACGCCGCCAAGTGCGTAGGCCGGGCGCAGCATGTCGCGCCACGAGAATGATGGACGAGCAAGCTTGATGTGCCGGGTGACGCCCTCGGGCGACGTATGGAGCACGCGCTCGATGATGCGAGCTTCAAGACCACGCGGCACCGAGAGCTGTGGCACGCGATGGATGAGATCTTGGAATCGCTGCGCCTTGGCGAGCGTGCCTGCGCACGCAAAGCATGTGCGGCGGTGGCCGTTGAGCAGCGACTGCTGCGCCGGCGTGATCTGGGCGTCAAAAGATTCGTAGAGCAGGTCGAGCGCTTCAGAGCATTCCATTCGCGTCTACCTTCCTACACCAAAAGCGGGTCGAGCCAAACCTGCAGCCTGCGTTTTGCCCGGCACAGGTTGGTGCGCGCTGCTTGTTCGTTCATGCCCAAAACGTCGGCGATCTCCCCGTATGACAGCCCCTGCAGTTCCCGTAAGATAAACACCATGCGCTGCTGGCTGGGCAGCGCACGCAAACCATCCTCGAGCGCGCGGAACGTCTCGCCGCGCTGCGCCATGACGTCCGGCCGCTCGTCGTCTCTGACCACAAGGTCCGCCTCGTTCACTTCGTCGATGTCGGCGGCCTGATTCCCGGCACGGCTTTGATAGGTCAGACAGACGTTCACGCACACCCGGTACAGCCATGACGAGACCTTGCTCCGGCCCGAGAAGGTCTTGGCATGCTGGTAGGCCCGCAGGAAGGTCTCTTGGACCAGATCCTCGGCCGCTGATGCGTTGTAGCGATACGCTACGTTGTAGAGCATTCGGGTGTATCGTTTGACTAACTCCGCGAAGGCCTCGCCGTCGCCATTGGCGACCTTGGTCATGAGCTCGACGTCGAGATTATTCGAGACGGGCTCTAGGTGATACGACCGTACGGCCCCGGGGATTGTTACACCCAAGAAGAACGGTAACATCGGCTTTTCAGCTCACCAACTCGTGGGTTCTCCGCATTGTGACTGTCGGCACAAGCCCCCAAATCGACCCGCGGCTCGGGCTTGCGCGGACGAGAAGCCACCGCTTGATGTATCGGGCTGCAGCTTCTCGGACCTTATCGGTACAACCAAATATGAGCCAGGGCACGAACGCTACTGCCAGGCCCCAGGCTTCGCCTGCCGGCCCAAAGAACGGTGACCGCCACCACGCTTGCCGCGGTGGTCGTTAGTGGCCGCCAGGTTCCGTATACGTGCGCAACCTCATACTTGAAGAGCTGAGCGACGCCCTCGACGACCGTAGCGGACAGTTCCGCTACTTTTTTGTGGTGCCGGCGGGACGTGTCGAGCCCTATGCCGCCGACGATCCGCTTGCGCTCGAAGCCTCTGCGCGCCGCGACGCGCTTGCCATCCACCCATTGTCCCACGCAGATGCGCATCAGCTCGTGGTCGACTTCATATCCACCTTGAGCGATGGGGCGCTTGCCGAGAAACTGCGCGGGGCCGTCGCCGGAGCAGCACCGTCTGGCCGCTTTCTGCAAGTCTTACGAGCCTATCCGCGGGCGCGTCGCTCGTGGCTTTCGTACCGAGCACGGCGCCTGGAAGCTATCGCCCTCGAGTGGCTGCGCGAGCATGGTGTGGATATCGGCAGTCTCGGCCTAGACCGGCCGGCCCGCGCGCAAGAAGATGCGACGGGTTTGCGCTTCGATCCATCTTTAGATGAGCGGCTCGAGCATGTGCGCGCTCGTGCGCTCGCCTTTGCCGCATCGCCGTTCGCGGCGTCCGCGCGGGCCGAGTGCCGCCATGCAATGCGGATCGACGAGATCTATCATTCTAATGCCGTGCGTGGGAACCGGCTGACGCGAGAGCAGACAGAAGAGCTGGTCGTCCGGGGCACGACCGTCGGGGCGCTGACGCTGCGCGAACACCTCGAGGCGGTGAACCTCAACCGTGCGCTCGACCGGGCCGAGCAATTGGCCCTTGCGGACGCGCCGCTCACCGAGCACGGTATCCGCGAGCTGCATGCATGTCTGTTCGCTTCGATCGACGACGAAAATGCCGGCTTATACCGGCGCATCGATACGAGGCTGGTCGGCCGTGACTATTTGCCGCCGGAAAGCGTGCTCGTGCCCGCGCTGTTGCGCGAGTTCACCGAGTGGCTCGAGGAGACGGGTGCTGATCCCGTCGCGCGCGCGACTGCAGCACAGGCCAAGATCTTGAGCATCTCGCCGTTTCTCGACGGCAACGGTCGTGTGGGCAGGCTCCTCTCCAACCTGATCTTATGCGCTGCTGACTATCCACAGGCGATCGTCCGGCTGGAGGACAGCGCGCGCTACTATGACGGATTGCGTCAATCCGACGGTGGCGACATGTCGATCTTGCTCGGCCTGATGATCGATCGCGTCGAAGCAAGTCTGGTTCAGCTCGAGGCCGCTCTCACCCCACGCTGAATCTCGCCCAACCGGGGGCGATGGCGGCTTCAGGTCGAAGACCCTGGTCCATGGTGTGCTCTCGTTTCTCTCTGACGCAAAGCGGTTCGAATGCCACCTAGGGTGGTGCCTGCGAGACCGCCGTACCGCGCCGCTGTCAGCGCGGCATTGTGGCAAGCACATGACGACAGATATCTGCTCGGCCTGAGCGCACGCGGCCGGTGCGTGCTGACCGACGATCTCTGCCGGTATCTATGCGTCTTGGGTTCCCTTGGTGTCAGCGACGTGGATCTGGCGCGCGCGGCGGCTGACGCTGCTGAGGCGCCGAGCAGGCTGCTGCGCGCTTTGTATGGCGCACGGCTGATCTTGCGTGCCGCGGATGTCGATGAGGGTGCACTCGACAGCGACGCATCGTCTCATAGTGCGACAAACGGTCGGCGCGAGGAAGCTGACGTCTATTGTGCCGACCTTGCATCTGCGTTGACCGCCGTCCGCGCGGCTGGGGAAGAGATCGCGTGCGCCCCACGTGCGCTCGTCGAGGCCTTGAGCTCGCGGGCTGCCGGTAGCCCGGTCGCGCGCATGCTTGAGGTGGCTGGTACCCGTGACAGCGGTGGGATCGTGCGAGCGCTCTCGGGCGCTCCGTATCTGCTCGATCCCGCCGAACTGGCGCTCGCGGTGGCGAGCGTCCAGGCAGATGCAAATGTGCGCGAGACGCTGGTCGCCGTGATCGGGGCGCTTTCCGGCGGGCGCTCGCGGGAAGCGGCCGTCGCGGCGCTCGATGCGCTCGATGCCGCCATTCGGCAGAGCGATGATGGTAGGGGATTGGCGACGGCCGCCCATTGCGTCGAGCGTGCCATGCGCGAGTTCGCTTGCGCTCGCGGTGAATATTTCACTGATACCCGGTACGATGAGCTGCTCGATGCCGCGACGCAAGCTGATCCTGTCTGGGCTGCCGCTTTGGACCGGCCGCCATTGGAAGTACGCGTCGCCTCGCTTGTGGAGTGCATCGCGCAGGCGAACACACAGGAGGGTGTCGCGCTCGTCGTCGATGACGGCGGACAAGCGCGCGCGCGTATCGTGTGCGGCGAGCGGGCGGCGATGAGCCAGACATGGCGCATGGTTGCATCGTCGTTGGGCCTCGCGGATGCACCGGAACACACTTGCCGGCATACGTTTTGGATAGCGCGCGACATCGCCGCCGCGGTCAGCGCGTATATCGCCGATGGCACGGCTTTTGCATCGCCCGCCACCTACGCGTGGCCGCCGGTCGAACCACCGGTCGTCTTCACCGCGCCACCGATGACGTTTTCGGCGTCGCGGTTGAACGCGTACGTCAAGTGCCCGCGCCGTTGGTTTTTCGACTATCTCTGTCAAGTGCTCGACGATCCGTCGTCCTTGCAGGCAGCATATGGCAGCGTGATCCACGACGCGCTCGAATCATTCCATCGCAGCGTGCGCGTGCCCAGCCGGCACGACGCAGGCATCATGCTGGAGCGGTTGCAGCGCGAGCTCGACACCGCGTTCGGCAATGCGCGCGAAGCTTTTCCCTCACAGCTCGAGTACGAGGTGTCGCGCGCCCGTGCGCGCCGCATCGCAGAGCAGTACGTGCGATGGCTTGTGGCCGAGGCGGCGCGCGCGCCCATGCAGGTGGAACACGTCGAACTCATGCAGCGGTTCACCCTTGGCGGTCACGAGTTCGTCGGCTACATCGATCGCGTCGATCGTCCGGTGGACGGCGGAGCGGTCACTATTTTGGATTACAAAACGGGGCGCATCGACACCGATGCCGTCGCGTATCTGGAAAAGGTGCGTTCGGGAGACGAGGCGCAGCTCGCCCTCTACTACGCCATGCGCACGGCCGCCGGCGACGACGTGCACCGGATAGCGCTCGTCTCGGTGCGCGATCCTCGTGATGAGGTGAGGATCTTGGCGCTCGACATCGATGAGGGCGATGCGCCGTTTGACAGTAAAACCGAGGAGGGGATACTGCGTGCACGATGCTCGCGAGCTGACCTCGAAGCGTCGCTTGACGCGCTCGTCGCCCGCTGCGACACGTTGACGAAGATGGGCCAGACGCACTTTGCTGTCGGCGCAGATCCGCCATGCGGGTATTGCGCGTATTACGCTGCCTGCCGCGAGCGGCCGCGCGAAGGGGAACGCATCTTTGCGCGTTGAGCAGATGGCCGAGCGCATCCGCTTGACCAGCGCCCAACAAGCCATCGTCGACCGGCCCGACGCCGTGATCCTTGTGAGCGGTCCCCCGGCCTGCGGGAAGACGACCGCCCTTGCGGCTCGCGCGCTCGCCGCATGGGAAAAAGGCAGAGCACCCGTCGTCATCTGCTCGCACCAATCGAGCTGTGCCGCGTTCGGCCGCGCTCTCACATCCCTCGGTTCGGACGACCCCCGTCTGCGCGCATCCGTCGCGACGCTTGCAGAACACGCCGCACGCTGGCTCCGCAGCGGTTACGTTCTTTCGCTGTGCGCACCCGAGACGATAGCCGGCGGCCCTGGTGCGGGCCCAGAGGTCGTGCGTGCTGCTGCCCGCGGACTCTTGGATATGACCTGGCCGCTATTCGCGCGGCCAGACCTTGATCTTGACTTGCCGCATTTTGGCAGACCGGAGTCGTTTGTAGAGGAAGCGGCGCATTTGTTCAGCCTCTTGCAGCGAGCTCGCGTGAGCCCGGCCGAGTTCGAAGAAGGGTGCGCCGCGGGTCTGGCAGCGTTTTACGGTCAGGGCGTGGAGCGAGCGGAAGTGCTGATCGCGGATCCGCATGTCCAAAAACGCGCGAGCGCACGAGGTCGCGCGGCGCTGCGCGTGCCGGCGCAGACCCTTGTGGCCCAGCGGACCGCCGAGGTCGGGCTTGCATCGATTCTCGTGCAGCTCTACCGGGAGTACCGTGCGGCCGCCGCTCGCGCTTCGATACGAGCACCGGAAGATCTCATCGATGCACTCATCGGGTGGCTGACGGCAGACACGGCGTCGCGCGACATGGTGCGCGGATCGATCGGCGAGATCATCGTCGATGACGCCGAAGATGCAGAGCCGGCACTCGGTGCGCTCCTTCGGACATTGCGAGAGGGCGGCAACGTGCCGCTCGTGCTCGCTGGAAATCGTGCAAGCCGTGTCGACGGGCTCGAGGGACGACGATCAGCCCTGGACGGCCACGAAGGCGCTGCTCGTATGGAGTTGCCGCCGTTGCGAGCGCCGGCGCCGGTGACAGTTCAGCGTCTCGCGAGCGAACTCGACGAGGTTGGCTGGATCGCTGGCCGCATAGCTGCGCTCTTGCGCGAGGGTGCGGCTCCCGAAACGATAGCGGTCCTCACGCGCAGCGACGACGCGGCCGTGGTCTATGCGATGGCGCTGCGCGAATGTGGGGTTCCGGTGGTCAGGCCGAGCGCGGTCCTGGAACGCGATGAAGAGATCGCTGACGCGATCGCGCTGTGCGCAGTCGTTGACGACCCTACCGATCAGGAGCATTTGCTGCGCGTGCTGTCGTCGCCGCTCGTCGGCCTGTGTGACGCGCACGTGTGGGCGCTCTGCCGAGACCCGGCCGAGTCGATGCAGCTGGCTCTCGAAGTGGGCGTTCCCGCGAAGAGCGCCAGCGCGCCGCGTGAGGCAGATGTCCTGGCTCGCAATATGGCGACCGGAGCCGCCGATAGCACGCTGCCCGAGAGCACGCGCGAACGTGTAACGGCTTTTCGGGAACGGCTGGCCGGCTGGCGCGTGGCGTGCGAGGGCCTCACCCCTGCAGCACGCTTCATCTATATAGTGGCTGCTGCCGGCTTTGGGGACCGCTGGGACCAGTCGCAACCGTACGAGCGCGAACGGCTGCATGGCGACTGCAGACGCGTGAGCAGGGCGATCGAATTGGCCGCCCAGTCCGGTGTGCAAGATTTCTCGGAGATCGCACGCTTGCTGGAGGCCAAGATCCTGCCGCTGGAGCGCGCGACACCGGTTGCCGGCGCAATCGTCGCCGACACGATCGTGGCGCACAAGGGCGGCCACTTCGACCACGTCTTTGTGGCCGGCGTCGCTCACGAGCGCTTTCCACGCATCTACACCTCCCACGCGATGGCGTTCTCGCGCACCTACGGGCTCATCGTCCGGGAGAACGTGGCTCCCGGCGCCGCGCACACCGCGAAGTTCGCGTGGTACTATGCGAAATTCGGCGCGAAAGGCATGTATCTCGATGAAGAACGCCGCGCGCTCGGCTACGCACTGTCGCGAGCGACGAAATCAGCCTGTGCGACAGGCTATGGCTCGCCGCCGCACTGGGCCCGGGATCACGACCTGCTGGCGACGATCGCGCCGCCCGCCGGCACCGGCTGTTCATGAGCAGACGTCATCGCGACCCGGTCTTCGCAACGGCGGCCCTTGTGGCCGCAGCCCTGCTGCTCACGAGCGGCACGAGCGATCGTCTGCACCTCGCCGGAGTAGCTCTTGGCGCGCCGGTCACGGACGTCGTCACGCTGCACGGAGCACCGGGCCTTGTGGCTACGACCGACGATGGCATCGAATGGCGCTGGTTCGATGCTACTGGTATCGATGTGGATCTGCTCACCGATGACGGACTGGTCGTGCGGCAGGTGCTCGTCGCTCGACCGGAGCCCGTCCGCGGCGTTGCGGCGCCACTCGTGCAACCACCCGAATTCCCACTGCTTGACGCGCAGGCATCCGTCGCGGCCAAGCACATGGCTTCGGTGGGCGCACGTCACCTCGTCGAGCCGGAAGATACGGTGAGCGCGTGGCGTGTTGGTGCCGATGTGCTCGTGCTCGAACTCGTGCACGCAAATGTCAACAAGCTCTTAGCGCTCGACGACAATGCCGCTGTACGCTTCGGCTATGTCGCCGGACAAGCGCAAGCCCAGTTCCGCGCGCCACGTCTTGTACGTCAGTTCGCCGTTGACTACCCAAAGCGTGCGCTTGCGCAACGCGCGCAGGGAGTTGTCGTCGTCGCCACCGATCTCTCAGAGGCCGGTACGGTGAGCCATGTTCGCGTCGTGGTCTCATCGGGCAATGCAGACATCGATGCGGCCGAAACGCTGTCCATGCGCCGTTCAACATTCGAGCCGGCTCGTTGCGCGGGTGTGCCCTGTGCGAGCGTCTACGTCGATCGCGAGGAGTATTCGCTCGGGCCCTGAGCGCTTGCGTCGCAGGCCGCGCGCCAGACCCTCTCCGGCGTCATCGGTGTCGTGTAGGGGACCGTTCCGATGGCGTCGCGGATCGCATTGCCGATCGCTGCTGCCGGTGTCGTCACCGGAGGTTCGCCGACGCCTTTCATGCCTAGCGGTCCTTCGCCGGAAGGCCGCTCGATGATGATCGATTCGATCGCCGGTGCATCGAGCGCCGTCGGCATCAGATAGTCCTGAAAGCCCGGGTTCTCGATTCCTTGTTCGCCAAAGCGCAGTTCCTCGGTGAGCCCGAAGCCGAGCCCCTGCACTGCGCCACCTTCGATCTGCCCGATGATGCCGGTCGGGTTGACCGCATGACCGACATCTTGTGCCGTGACGATGCGTTGGACCTCGACACGTCCTGTTTGCGCGTCGACCCGAACTGCCGCGGCGCTCGCGACGAACGACGGTGCGAGCCAGCTCGCGAAATCGTGCGACTCAACGGACTCAGCGTCGAACTCGGGGTCGCCGATCTCCGGTGCGGTGCCGGAGCCTGAGATCGAGCCGCCGCTGCCCGCTGCGATCTCCGCAAAGCTCAGCGCGTGATCGGGTGCGCCGCGCACGCTTGCTTTGCCGCGATGCAGGTCGATGTCCTCACGGCGTGCTTCGAGGAGATCTTCCGCTCGTTCGATCAAACGCGCCCGCACCGCCTCGGCTGCTTGCAGCGCGGCCAGACCTGCGGAGAACGTGGAGCCGCTGCCGCCCACGCCGCTATCGTAGGTCTTTGTCGCCGTGTCGGCGAGTGTGAGCGTCACCGCAGACGGATCGATCCCGAGACGATCGGCGACGACGATCGGCAGTGCCGCGGCAGCCGACCCCGTGCCCACTTCGGGATTGCCGCTATGCAGATGCACCGATCCATCCGAGCGGATCTCCACGCGAGCCTCTGACCGGCTGCATGAGGAGAACCACCAGGAACAGGCGATGCCTCGTCCGTGTCCTGGCGCACGTGTCTTTTGCCAGCCGATCGCATCGGCAGCACGGCGCAGTGCTTCCTTGACGCTGACCGATCGCAATGTCTGGCCGGTAGCGCTGACGTCGCCGTCCTCCCACGCGTTTTTCAGCCGCATCTCGAGCGGGTCCATGTCAAGCCGTCGCGCGATTTCGTCGATGTGCAGCTCCTTGGCCCAGGTGGCCTGCGGCCCGCCCGGAGCGCGCACCGGTCCGGCGACTTGCTTGTTCGTGTAGACAAGCGTTGCTTGCAGGTCGACATTCGCAATCCGATATGGCGCGGACGCGAGCATCGTGGCGATGAGTCCTGTGCCCGCACCATAGCCTATGTAGGCGCCGGTATCGAACACAAACGACGCGCGCATCGCAAGCAGCGTGCCGTCGGCGGCAGCACCGGACGTGAATGTGGCGATGCCCCCGTGGCGTGGGAAGACGTTCAATCCATCCTCGTGACGAGAGAAGACCAAGCGCACGGGGCGATCGCATTGCAAGGCGAGCGCCGCCGCGTACCACTCGGCCGCCATGAGGATCTTGCCGCCGAAGGCGCCCCCGACGAACTGGTTGATGAAGCGCACGCGCTCGGGCGCGAGGCCGAAGAAAGCCGCGAGGTCGTCACGATTGCCGTACGGTGACTGCGAGCCGCAGAAGACCGTCAAGCCGCCATCCGCTTCTTTACGCGCAAGCGCCGCACGCGGCTCGATGTAGCCCGGGATGCCCGCAGAGAACCGGAAGTTCGAGGTGACGGTCACGTGCGCCCGGGCAAGCGCGGCGTCGACATCACCTCGGCTGATGCGGTTCTGCCCGCAGATATTGCCGCGAAGCACGCGACTGGCGCCGTGCTCGTATGTCTCCCAGTCTGGGTGGACGAGCGGCGCATCTGGTGCGAGGGCTTGCTCGACGTTGTCGACGCACGGCAGCGGCTCGTAGTCGATCTCGACCGCCGCTGCGGCGGCGCGCGCTTGTTCGAGCGTCTCAGCGGCGATCGCGACGACCGGTTCGCCGGCATAGCGGACATACTCGCGTGGGAACAGATGCTGGTCTTTGATGCCGAAGTCGAGCGGGGTATCGGGCACCGTGTCGCGGTGTGCGATCGCGACGACGCCCGGCAACTGCGCGGCACGGCGCGTGTCGAGCCGGCGGATGCGTGCAAAACGATGCGGCGATCGCACTAAGACGGCGGTCAACGCGTCGTGCACTGGGAGATCGGCGACGTACACGGTCTCGCCGCGAACCTTGGCGGCAGCATCTGGGCGCACGCGGCTCGTGCCGATGACCGTATCCATACTAGGCTCGGGCCTGCACGCGCTGCGGCGTGCGCGGCGGCGCCGATGCGCCCTCGCGGCGCAACGCCTGCGCCGCGCTTTGGACCGCCTTGATGATGGGTTGGTAGCCCGTGCACCGGCAGATGTTGCCGGACAGTGCCGCACGCACTTCGTGCTCACTCGGACTAGGCGTTCGTTCGAGCAATGCAGCGGCTGCGAGCAGCATGCCGGGCGTGCAAAACCCGCACTGCAGCGCTGCCGCCTCGATGAAGCAGCGCTGCAGCGTGGCCAGCGTGCCATCGCTGCCGCTCAAGCCTTCGACCGTCGTGACGTGACGCCGGTCGGCATCCACGGCGAAGAAGAGACAAGCGTTGACGGGTTCACCGTCGACCAGCACGGTGCAAGCGCCGCAGTAGCCTGTGCTGCAGCCCTCTTTCGTGCCGGTGAGCTGCAAGCGCTCGCGGACGAACTGCAGGAGCGATTCATCAGGTTCGACCATGGCATCACGAACATCGCCGTTGACATTTACTTTGATGGCCTGCACTATATTAGAGCTCCATCACCGCACGCTGCGTCAGCGTCGCAACCAGTGCGCGCCGATATGCCGCGCTGGCGCGCGCATCGGTTAGCGGGTCTGCGTCGGCTGCAGCTCGTTCGCCCGCTGCCTGCGCAACTTCGCTGCTCAAACGGGAGCCGATGAGCGCACGCTCGGCGCCGCGCGCACGCACGACCGAGGGCGCAGCTCCGGCAAGCGCTACGCGCGCATCTGCGACGACAGCGCCACCCATCCGGCACGATACTGCGACCGATACGAGCGCCATTTCAAGGCCGCGCCGGGTCGTCATCTTTTGGTAGGAAGCGCGATGCGGCGCGATCGGCACGCGTATCCGGCCAAGGAGCTCACGCCCTTGCAGCGCAGGACGCTTGCTCACGATATCCTCGACCGTTGCAATGCGCGCACAATCACCCGCGCTCAGGATCTCAGCATCGGCGCTGTACGCGATGAGCGCCGGCACGAGGTCGGCCGCCGGATCGGCGGACACGATGTTGCCGCCGATCGTCGCGACGGTCTGCAGCTGCGCTGCACCGAGGCTAGCGGCAGTCGTTGCCAGGAGCGGCGCATGCTTACCGACGAGGACGTGCCGGCGCAGCGCGGCGGCGGTCACGAGCGGCCCGATCCAGAGGTCGCTTGCTGTGTCTTCGATGCGGCCGAGGTCGGCGATGCGCTTGAGATTGATCAGCGCTGCGTCTGCAGCCACGCCGCGCCGGAGCGCAAAGCGCAGGCGCGTGCCGCCCGCAAGCACGTGGGCGTTTGTGCCAAAACGGTCGAGCAGCACGAGCGCTTCGTCGATGAAATTCGGTTCGTAGTACTGCATCGCGCCCCGCGCTTCTCCGCGGGCACCGCTTGGTCCCTAGAGCCGGCAGGTCGGCGCGTGAGCGCATCCGAACCGAACGCACATTGACGGCGGGCGCAAGGGAAACCGGTGTGAATCCGGTGCGGTCGCGCCACTGTGATCGGGGAGCCGCCGGCTTGGCCACTCACTCCAACGCGGAGTGGGGAAGGCACCGGCAAAAGGCGAGGATCCGAGAGCCAGGAGACCTGCCCACCGTCGAAGCGCTCGTACCTCTTCGCGCCAAAGAGGTGGCCGTCTATGATCCGTCCCAGCGGCCTGCCACAAGCCGCGCGGTCTCCTGTGACTCCCATCCGCGAGCCGTCGGTCGCACGCGTGCGTCACCTGACGCGACGCATGCGGACCATCCATCTTGCAATCGTCGCGGGTCTCGTACCGGTCGCCTGCATCGTCGCGCTTTGCATCGGCAGCGTCCACGTGCCGCTCACCTTAGTGTGGGGCGCGCTCGTCCATCCGCATGCGACCGGAAGCGCGCAGACGATCGTGGTCGGACTGCGGTTGCCGCGCGTGCTCATCGCCGTGTGCGTGGGTGCGGGGCTGGGCGTTGCGGGAGCGACGCTGCAGGCGCTATTCCGCAATCCGCTCGTCGACCCGTTCGTCACGGGCGTCTCAGCAGGTGCCGCGCTCGCCGCAGCTGCCGCCATGGCTGCGGGCATCGCCTTTGCGATGATCCCGGCGCTGGCATTCGTGGGCGGGCTGACGTGCGCCATCATCGTCGCGGCGCTGGGATCGGGCGATTCTCCCGCGGGCAACGTGAGGCTCGTCCTGGCGGGCGTTGCCATCTCAGCGCTCGCGAGCGCAGCCGTCACGCTCATCTTGCTGCAACATGCCGGCGCCGATCAGGGCATTCTCGCATGGCTTGCCGGCGGCATCAACGGCCGCGGCTGGAACGATGTGCTGCTCGTCAGTATCTATCTCGCGCTCGGCTTTGGTTTTGCACTCGCGAACGTGCACGCGATCAACCTCCTGCGGCTTGGCGAAACCGCCGCGCGGGGCTTCGGCATGCGCGTGGATGCGGCTCGATGGCGCATCCTCGCAATCGCCTCGCTGATCACCGCTGCGTGCGTGTGCGTCAGCGGCGTGATCGGCTTCGTCGGTCTCATGGTTCCCCACGCCATGCGGCCCTTGGTCTCCGGCGATGCGCGATGGCTGCTGCCGGCGAGCGCGCTTGCCGGCGCTGTCGTCGTAGTGCTCGCCGACATGCTTGCGCGCACGGTGCTTGCGCCTGCAGAGATCCCGCTCGGCGTGCTGCTCGCGTTTGTCGGCGTTCCGTTCTTCTTGTTCTTAGCGCGCCGCCCCGTGGAGCTCTAGACGATGACGATGTCCATGGTGAGCGGACGTGATATCGCCATCAGCTATGGCGCACGCCATGTGCTTGAGGGTGTCGACCTGTCGCTCGCGCCGGGTCGATTTGTCGCTATGATCGGCCCCAATGGCGGCGGCAAGTCATCGCTGCTCCGCGTGCTCGCAGGAACGCAGGCGCCGACCGCTGGGCATGTCGTTCGCACCGGGCGCGTCGCGCTCGTCGCGCCGTCCAGCAATCCGCCAGGCGACCTCACGCCGTTCGATCTTGCGAGTTACGGTCTTGCGTCTCGGCGCAAGTTCTGGCAATGGTCGCTGGCGTCCGACGATGCCATGCGGGTTCGCGATGCGCTCGCGCGCTGCGAGCTTTCCGAGCGAGCGAACGATCCGGTAGCGCTGCTCTCGGCTGGCGAAGTGCAGCGCACATGGATAGCCGCTGCGCTCGCGACCGCTCCTGACGTGCTGCTGGTCGACGAACCGACGACGCACTTGGACTTGAAGTATCAGCTGGCCGTGCTGCAGACGCTGCGCGAACTTGCACGCGCAGGCGTCGCTATCGTCGCGGCCATTCACGATCTGACGCTCGCAGGGCGTTTCGCGGATGAGGTTGCGCTCGTGGCAGGCTGCCGGCTGCAATGCGGCCCGCCGGATGAGATCCTGGAGCGACGTGCGCTCAGTGACGCATTTGGCATCTCGGTGTCGACCTACCGGCATCCCCAGGATGGATATCTCGTGTGTCTACCCAGTTAGGCGAAGGGAGTACGTAGCATCGTGCGCAGATCGTGGATCGTCGTCAGTATGATTGCCGCAGGCTGCAGCATCGTATCCTCGCGCGCCATCGCCGGGCCGCAACCAGCGCCGGCCCCACCTGCCCCGACCAGCCAGGCCACGCCTGCGGCCACGGCAACGCCGTCATCCGCGCCGCGAGGTTTGGGCCCAGTCGTGGTCACTGCGGCGCGGCGACCGACCCCGCTCGACGCCACATCGCGACAGACATACGTGATCTCGGCGGCCGATCTGGATAGGCTCGGTGCGCAGACAGCTGCTGATTCACTGCGGTTCATCCCCGGCACGGTCGTTCAGCAATATGGCACCTTTGGCCAACTCAGCACCGTCGCACTGCGCGGCGCAAGCGCGGCACAAACGCTCATCTTGATCAACGGACAGCCCGTGAATGAAGCAGACACGGGTTCCTTCGATTTTTCCTCGTTGCCGGTCAATGTCATCGACCACATCGAAGTCGTGCAAGGCGGCTCGTCCACCCTGTATGGCAGCGCGGCGATGGGTGGCGTCGTGAACATCATCACCAAGCAGCCGCTGAGCGCTGGCAACGTCAACGCGTACGCGCAACTCGGATACCAAGGGACCTTCACGCGCGGTCTCGGCTTCACGGCTGGCGGCCCTGACCTGCTCGCGCGCGTCGACGTCCAGGCGATCTCGGCCAGCAGCAACTTCGCGTATCCCGCGTACAACGATCTGTATGACGCGGGCGTTCGCACGAATAGCGATGCCAAAAATTCCGACCTCGGGATCGCCCTGGCCGGACACCTCGGCGTCGTCAACGCCAATGCATCCTTCCACAATGACACCTCAGCGATCGGTGTGCCTGGCGCGGTGAACACATCGTTCGTCAGCGATTTTGCGCAGCAGCAGCGGATCTACCAGCGGTTCGACATGGATTTCGACTTGCCGTTTCGCGGTGGTGACGTCGAGCTGCAAGTCGCATCCAACGGGCGGCGCCTGCACTTCTTCGACACGTCGCTCGCCTATCAAAACGGCACGCCGGCCTTTCCGTATGACAACCAAGCCAACGGTGCGACGCGGTCGGCCTCGCTGCGTACGAGTTTCGGAGTAGGCCGCAGCAACGTGATGACCGCCGGCTATGACACGGCCGGCTCGGATGTCACCTTCGACCAGGCCTACGTGCCGCCCAACTCACCGGAACCCAAACCGTGCCAGGGATTGGCGAGTTTTGATTCGTGCACGGCGCAAAGTGGAACGAGCGCCTGGTATCTGCAAGACGATATACACCCACCGAGCTCGGATCTCGATCTGAGCCTCGGGGTCCGGGACCAGCGTTCGCAAGGACAACAAGCGACGGCCGTGCCGACCTTCGGCGCGGTCTGGCACGCCTCGCACACGATCGACATGCTGGCCAATTACGGTCGCGCGCTGCGGACGCCCAATCTGGACGAACTCTACTATCCTGGGTATGGCTCACCGTTCTTGCAGCCCGAGTACGGCGCGACGTTCGATGTGGGGATGCGCTGCCACGCGGAGCGCATCGAGTGCACGTTCTCGTACTTCGGTCAGGACACGAGCAATCTCATCGTCAACGTGCCGGCCGATGCCTTCGGCGACCTCAAGCCCGTCAACATTAGCCGTGCAAGCGTGCGCGGACTGGAGACGAGCATCAGCACGACGGTCGGGAGATCGGGTCACGTGTATGTGGCCTACACCGATTTCGCGAAGGCGGCCGATCTCTCGCCAGGGCTCGCACAGCCGATCCGCCTGCTCTACCGGCCGACGTCGACCGGTGCGATCTCACTGTGGACGGGGAAGGGCAGCTGGACCTATGGCATTGACTCCACCTACGTCGGCCTGCGCTACGGCGACGAAGCGAACACGCTCGTCTTATCGCCATATTTGGTGACGGGCGTGCACGTGCGCAAGACGATCTCGCGTCACCTGGCGCTGACCCTGCGTGCCGATAATGTCGGCAACAATCACAATGCCGAGGACGTGCTGGGATATCCCATCGTGGGCTCGGCGTTTTCGGTGCGGCTCTCGACGCGTTAGTGCGCGCCCGCGCCTGGGCCGCGCTGCTCGCACTCGTGGTCGTACAAGCGTGTGCGCCACAGCAACGTTCGCAGCCTGCGGCGCACGAGGGCCCGGCGTCCGAGCGGCCGCGCGTCGTCAGCCTTGCGCCCTCGCTGACAGAGATCGCCTATGCGATCGGCTGCCAAGACGTGCTGGTCGCGGGCACGACCTACGACGACTACCCGCCGGCAGCGCGAGCATTACCGCACGTCGCCGATTTGAGCGCGGTGGATCTTGAGCGGTTGAGCGCGCTCCATCCCAC
>JAFANK010000344.1 GCA_019232725.1 Vulcanimicrobiota bacterium
TTTTCGAGGATATGGGCGCCGGCTGGGAACATCGCTTGACGCCCATTATTCGGCGACATGCGCCGCCCGACGCTTGCGAACCAGGCGCTCAGGTCGGCAAGCGCGCCTTCGTCCATCGCGAGGGTCCGGCCGGTGGCGGCCGCCACCGCCTCTCGCGTCAGGTCGTCAACCGTGGGACCAAGGCCGCCTGCACAGATGACCGCGTCGGCGCGTTCGAGCGCCTGGCGCACGGCATCTGCGATCCGCCCTTCGTTGTCGCCGACCGATGTCTCGCGGAACACGTCCACGCCGACCCCTGCGAGCGCTTCTGCGATCGCAGCCGTGTTGGTGTCGACGAGCTGGCCGAGGAGCAGCTCGGTGCCGATGGTGATGATCTCAGCTGTGGCCACGTAAGACTAGTGCCGCGGTTCCAAGAGCTCGACCGGGATGCCGTTGGGATCTTCAATGAAGGCGATCGACCGCGTGCCGCCCGGCGACTTCTTCGGCGCGCGCAGAACCTTCACGCCTTGCGTGCGCAGACGTTCGCACACGGCCTCTAAGTCGCCATCGATCTCGAGGGCTAAGTGTTCGTAGCGGTTGCCCAATTGGTACGGCGGATGCTCTTCGAGATCGTAGACCAACTCGATGTATGAATTCCAATCTGCTCCGACAAACGCCATGTCGGCGTTGCCCGGGTAGTGATCGGGCCCACCGAGCAGACGAAGTCCAAGCTTTTTTGTGTAGAAGTCGATCGACTGGGCCATGTCGTTGACGAAGATCGAGGTGTGTAGGTAGCGCGGCACGTCACAGACCTCCTATGTACGCCTCTTGCTTCTGCTCGGCCGGCGGCGCTTCTTGCGGTGCGCTCGTTTTGGTTTCGCCAGCACGGAAAGCTCCCAACGGTAGCCGTTGGGATCGTGAAACCACAATCCCATGTTGGGCGAATCACCGCCTTCAGAGCCGATCTCGTCGCCGGGATCTTCCAGATCAACGCCCTTGCGCCGTAGTTCGGCGAGCGCCGCGCGCAAATCGCGCATCGTGTGGAGATGGAATGAGACGTGACCGATCACTTCCGGTCGCGGTGTGCCCTTGCGCAGCACGATATCGACCGCGCCGTTCCCGACCACGACGCCGCCCGGGAACGAGAACTCCTCGCGTAAGTTCATGACACGCACCCACCAGCGCGCGCTTGCTTTAGGATCGCGCACGGTGATGCCGAAATGGCCGACCGTTCCGAGCGTAAGCGGCATGCGTGTAACCTCCAGAGCGTTGGTTAGTAGTCGACCGGTCGCAGGTAGAATTCGTTGATCGCGGTCGTCGAAACCATTGCGGTCGTCGGCAGGTGCCGCTTCCAGTGCGTGCTGTTCACGCGGCCGACAACGAGGCGGACTTCCGCCGGCGTGAACCCGCTCGCAATGATCTCTTCCTCCCTATACCCGAGCAAGAGCCGGTTGAGAATGCTGTCTGCTCTGGGATAGGAAATGCCAAGATCGCCTTCGTCGGTTTGCCCGCGGATGAGATCCGCCGTGGCTGGCTTTTCGACAATGACCGACGGGACGCCCAAATGGCGCGCGAGCTGCCATACCTGTGTTTTGAAGAGGTCACCGATGGGATTGATGGGTGGCGAATCGTCCGCATGCCACGTGAAGTAGCCGAGCAGCCGCTCCGACTTATTGCCCGTACCCACGGGTAGTCCGTCAAATTTGGCGGACTGATCGAAGAGCACGATCATGCGCTGGCGCGCCATGACGTTGCCTTGCCGGTTCGGCGAGGCGTTTGGCTCATAGCGCAGATATCCATCGACCGCATCACTGATATCGATCACAACGTCGTGGATTTTCGTCTCGGCGATGACAAGCCCACCGTGCTCGAAACTTTCCGGAGACGATGTGCGGTAGGGCATGCGGAGGCCGTACACGTTTGCGGCCCCCAGCGCCTCGGCGCACAGATACGCTACGACCGCTGAGTCGATGCCGCCCGAAACGCCGACGATGGCGATCTTCTTACCACGCCGATTCACCATCTCGTCGCGGAGAAAGTTGATCAACCAGCGGCGGGCAAGGACGGGGTCCAACCGGAGCCCTGCGTCGTGCGGCGGCGGCGCGTGCACGACCCGAAGCGCGTGCGCTTTCATGGTCGCGCGGGCGGCGGCGCTCCGGCCGGACGGTTAGCGACTTCTTTATCGAACATGGCGGTGATCTCAGACAGGTTTGATTCCAGGTCGCCGAGCGCAGGCAGTGCGGCGCGAGCGATGTTGACGTCGGCAAGCGAGATGGTCGTGCGCACGATCGCGGCGCCATCAAACGGCGCCTCCACGCGAAGGTCGCCGAACGGACCCATAAGGCGCGACGCGCCCGTGAAACCTTTGCCGCCTTCGAAGCCGACGAGGCCCGCGTACACCATGAAGATGCCATGCTCTGCTGCCGCGACGCGCATGATATCGCGCCACATGCGGACGTTGGCAGGCTCCACGTCTTCAAGTCCGCGGCCTGGTGAAGCACTTGGAATGTAAACGATTTGCGCACCGCGCAGCGCGGCGATCGTGACTGCTACCGCATGACAGGCGTCTTCGCAGATCAGGATCGCGACTCGTCCGTGACGCGTTTCGAACGCTTCGATCGTGCGGCCGCGCGACACAAACCGCTCTTCATCGAACACGCCGTAGGTAGGCAGGAACAGCTTGCGATGCACGTGCCGCAGCGCGGGTGTCGCACCGAGCGTGGCGTACAGGGCGCTATTGTAAAGCTTGCCGCGATCGTCTTCGTAGAACCCAAGCACGACGTCGAATGGCTCGTGATTTGCGCCGCAGGCTGCACTCGCGGCGCGGTTGAGCCGTTGCAACACGGTCGTCGCAGGCAATGCGACTTCCGCTACCCCACCTTCGACGAAATACCCGGAGAGCGAGGCTTCCGGAAAGACCACAACCGCAGGGAAGCCTTCTTTGTCGTGGCGCAACGCGGCGAAGACCTGCTCGATGCGCTCGAAGTTCGCGCGCACGTCACCCTTGCGCGGAGCGAACTGCACGAGTGCGAGGCTGACGGTTTGCCGTTGCGTCGTCGCCGGTCGCGCGTCACGCGTGCGCGTGGATCGCGCACGTTGCGCGCGCGAAACGCCGTTGGTCGTCTTCGCCCGCTTGGTCGCTGTCACGGGCGCCCTGCGCCGGGTTGCCCTGCCGTTTGCTGCGCCTCGTTTAGATCGACGCTTCATTTCAAGCCCAGCGCTGACGTGACATCGCCGATGCGCTTCAAAGGCGCGAACAGGTTCATATTGCCGCTTTCGGGCGCCCAAGGCCCCGGCCCCTCAACCTCTAAGCCCATCCTCGGGTGTGGACAAACTGTGCAAGCAAGGTGGGGATAACCGCCGAGGGTCGAAACGGTATAAGGCTTTCCGCAGGGACGAACTTGCGTTCGAAAAAATCCTTGCAACCTCATATTAACCGCTATATAATGTGGGGAACCACCCCAAGCACCACTATAGATAGGGGTGCCTTGTCGACCCTCGAACACACGTGTGATAAGGGTTTGGCATCGCCGCCTCCTAGAGCCAGAAAGGGCAATCTGCTTCCATGAAGATCCAACGCCGGTTCACCAAATCTGGTATCGATCCGCTCGACGAGGTGCGCTGGGAGCGCCGCGAGTCGGTCATCAGGGAACCGGATGGCACGGTCGTTTTCGAGATGCGCGACATCGAGGTGCCTGCGGACTGGTCGCAAGTCGCAACCGATATCCTCGCCCAGAAATACTTCCGTAAGGCAGGCGTGCCACAACCGGATGGCACGCTGGGCCGTGAGACTTCCGCGCGCCAAGTCGTGCGCCGGTTGGCAGGTTGTTGGACAGACTGGGGTCGGCGCTACAAGTATTTCGACACCGATGAAGATGCCGCAGCCTTCGATGCCGAGCTCACGCACATGCTCATCAATCAGATGGCATCGCCGAACTCACCGCAATGGTTCAACACCGGCCTCGCGTATTCGTACGGCATCAAGGGCCAACCCCAGGGCCACTATTATGTCGATCCTGATACCAAAGAACTCAAAAAATCGCCCGATGCATACACGCGAGTTCAAGCACATGCGTGTTTCATACAATCCGTTGACGACGATCTCGTGAACGAAAATGGCATCATGGATCTTTGGGTTCGAGAGGCGCGATTATTCAAACAGGGCAGCGGAACTGGCTCGAATTACTCCAACATTCGGGGCGAAGGCGAACCCCTTGCAGGTGGTGGCACATCCAGCGGCCTGATGTCATTTCTGCGAGTCGGCGATCGCGCAGCAGGCGCAATAAAAAGCGGTGGAACAACACGACGAGCCGCCAAGATGGTTATCTTGGACATGGACCATCCAGACATTGAGAAGTTTATCAACTGGAAAGTTGAGGAAGAGAAAAAGGTAGCGGCACTCATTGCTGCTGGATTCGACGGTTCGTACGAAGGCGAAGCCTATCAGACTGTTTCTGGCCAGAACTCGAATAATTCAGTTCGAGTTCCCGACAAGTTTATTCAAGCAGTGCGTGACAATGGTACGTGGGATCTACTCTGGCGAACCGATAGAACTGTCGTGCGTTCGGTACGCGCTCGCGATCTGTGGGATCAAGTAGCAAAAGCAGCATGGAGCTGCGCCGATCCCGGTGTCCAGTACGACGATATCATCAATACATGGCACACAAGTCCATCTGGTGGACGCATCCGGGCAACAAATCCCTGCTCCGAATACGTCTTCCTCGATGATACGGCGTGCAACTTAGCCAGCATCAACTTGATGAAATTTTATGATGTTGAGAATGGATCATTTGACGTTCAAAACTACGCGCACGCTATCCGGCTCTGGACTGTCGTGCTCGAAATCTCTGTGCTCATGGCGCATTTTCCGAGTGCTTCCATTGCGCGCAAGTCTTACGAATACCGGACGCTTGGGTTGGGATATGCGAATTTAGGAACGCTGCTCATGGTGTGTGGCATACCATACGATTCACCGCGTGCGCTTGCGCTCAGCGGAGCACTCTCATCGATTCTTACCGGCGAGTCGTATGCAACGTCTGCGGAGATGGCAAGAGAACTTGGCCCCTTCGCTCGGTATGCTGATAATGCTGAGCCGATGCTCCGCGTTATGCGCAATCATCGCCGTGCCGCTTACAACGCGCCCGCGGGCGACTATGAGGAGCTGGCCGTCGTCCCAATGGGCATCGACCCGTCGCTCTGCCCACCACATCTTCTCGCAGCGGCTCGCGATTCTTGGGATCGAGCCGTTGAGCTAGGCGAGCAGTTCGGATATCGCAATGCTCAGGCCACGTGCATCGCGCCGACAGGATGCTTGGTCGGCAACGCACTCGTCCTCACGGATCGTGGCTTGAGCCGCCTGTCTAGTCTTGGGAATCGAGACGGCGCCACGTGGCAAGACGTCGATTTTAGGGTGCTCACGGATGATGGTGAACAAAAAGCGACAAAATTCTTTATCAACGGTGTGGCTCAGACTCGTCGCATCTCAACATCCAGTGGCTACACAATCCAAGGCACGCCTGAGCACCGGATCAAGGTTAGAGATGCTTCGACTGGTGATCTCGTTTGGAAGCGATTTGCAGAAATTCAGCCGAACGACGTCGTTGCACTATCGATGGGCAAGCTTGTTGGTCATCCTCGCGTTGTTAATCTACCACCCTTAAGTGAGGAATATTGGACCGGCGATTACAGCACCCGGGTTCCGCGAGCGATGTCGGCGGAACTTGCCGAAGTCGTCGGTTATTTCATGGGCGATGGCTCGCTGCACAGTAAGGGACTGCGCTTCTGTGTTTCGCAGCAAGACAGCGATGTTGTTACTCGCCTCACGCAGCTCGGCGAACAGCTTTTTAATCTCCGCGCACATAGCACCCAAAAAGCGGGCTATATTGAAGTAGCCTTCCAATCCGTGCCCCTCGCGATGTGGTGGGAGGCGTGCGGCTTTACCAAACTTCTACCTTTTGCCGGTCATCGTGGCAAAGGGTACATGCCGCGCATACCCGATGCTGTACTCGCATCTAACGACCCCGCGGTATACTCAGCCTTTATCCGAGGCTTGTATGAAGCGGACGGTTGCGTCATCAATGGCGTTCCTACGTGGTCGACCGCCTCTGGACAGTTCGCGGAGGAAGTCAAGACGCTACTGCTCGCTCTTGGCTTTCCGACCACAACTGGGCATGACATCTCAGGCTGGGGCCAATCCGAGTTGCACGTCGTTCGTCTGTTCAACAGCTCGTATTGCAACAAGTTTATCGTTGAGATCGGATTCTTTGGTCAGCGCAAGCAATCGCTCGTGGTCGCCGAGCGAAATCATAGTCAGGCCTGGCGAAATGACTATGTGTTCATAGGTACCAAGGCGCTGCGGGAACTTGTACCCGCGGGAAGTCGCTTCTATAAGGCGGCGGGCCAGTCCATGCGGCGCAACGGCGCGATCACGCGCCGTATGAGCCAACAGCTGTTAGCGGAAACTGGCCACGGTGGTCTTGCGTGCGCTCTCGAGTTCTTCTATGACCGGGTTGTAGCCAATGATGATGGCGGCGAACAGTTGACCTACGATCTTTCTGTCCCGGCCAATGTCACGTATTTCGCAAAC
>JAFANK010000191.1 GCA_019232725.1 Vulcanimicrobiota bacterium
GTCGTGAACAAGAAGGCTGACGTCATCCGCGTGTACTTCCCGCCTGACGCGAACACGCTGCTCTCGGTCGCCGATCATTGCCTGCGCAGCCGTCATTATGTGAACGTCATCGTGGCTGGCAAGCAGCCGCAGGCGCAGTGGTTCGACATGGCATCGGCCGAGCGGCATTGCGCTGCGGGGATCGGCATACTCCCCTGGGCCAGCAACGATCAAACGGGCTCACCGGATGTGGTGATGGCCTGCGCCGGCGATGTGCCCATGCTGGAGACCCTCGCAGCCGTGGATTTCTTGCGCACGCA
Organism: Vulcanimicrobiota bacterium; assembly: GCA_019232725.1. Taxonomy (GTDB): domain Bacteria; phylum Vulcanimicrobiota; class Vulcanimicrobiia; order Eremiobacterales; family Eremiobacteraceae; genus JAFANK01. Next base: position 300 of record JAFANK010000191.1, read on the forward strand.
TTTTCCAAAACTGCGCATCCGCACGGTCAATGTCGTGGACCTTATGACCCTGCAGCCGTCATCCGAGCATCCGCATGGCCTCTCCGACGACGAATTCGACTCCATGTTCACGGTCAGCGCACCGGTCATTTTCGCGTTTCACGGCTATCCCTGGCTCATCCATCGGCTGACCTATCGCCGCAACGGCCATGACAACTTCCACGTCCGCGGCTATAAAGAAGAGGGAACGACGACCACGCCTTTCGATATGACCGTGCTCAACGATCTCGACCGTTTCCACTTGGCCAACGATGCGATCGAGCGCGTCCCCGGCCTGCGGGAACAAGCGGGCGAGGTGCAACAGCTCATCCGCGACAAGCTGCTCGAGCACACCCAGTATATACGCACGTACGGCGAAGACATGCCGGAAATCCAGAACTGGCGCTGGCCGTCGTCGTAAGCACGTGCGGGTACTAGCCCTCGACAGCGGCTCATCCTCACTGAAGTATGCGCTCTTCGACATGCCCGCCGAACGGCGAATCGACGCGGCGACGCTTGAGGCTGCGAATGTGGGATCGCAGCGGTCAGCCGTGCAGGACGCGCTCGCCAAGATGCGAGCGCAGCATCGGTTGCCCGACGCCATCGGCCACCGCCTCGTCTTTGGGGGACTGCACCACACGAAACCCGAGCGCGTCGGCCGCGCCCTGATGGAAGACCTCGAGCGTTTGTGCGCGATCGATCCCGTGCATATGCCGGCAGCGCTGGCGACCATGCGCGCAGCGCAGGAAGCGGTGCCGGAAGCCGCAGCAGTGGCGTGTTTTGACTCGGCCTTCCATTGCGACATGCCCGAAGTCGCGCATCGCTACCCACTGCCGAGCAGCATCGATCCGGCGATACGACGGTACGGCTATCACGGTCTTTCCTATGAGTATGTCGTCGCCACGCTTGGCTTGCGCGGCCGCGCGATCATAGCACACCTGGGCAATGGCGCAAGCATGGCGGCGACGCGCGACGGGCGGCCCGTGGACACCACGATGGGATTCACGCCGCTGGGCGGCATGATGATGGGGACCCGGCCCGGCGATTTGGATCCAGGTGTGCTCGTCTATCTGCTCCGCAACGTTGCCTACACGCCGGCGATGTTGTCAAAGCTCTTGCACGAAGAGAGCGGGCTGCGCGGCGTGTCCGGCAGCACAGCCGACATGCGCGAGCTGCTGCTGCAAGCGCCGCACGACACGATGGCGCAGGCGGCCATCGATCTGTTCGTGTATGACGCGGCAAAGCAGCTCGGCGGACTCGTCGCTGTGTTGGGCGGCGTTGAGACGCTCGTCTTCACGGGCGGTATCGGTGAGCATGCCTGGCAGATCCGCAAATCGATCTGTGACATGTGCGCATACCTTGGTGTCGTCGTCGATCCCGTGCGTAACGAGCAGCACGCGGCTGTGATCTCCCAGGAAGACAGCCGTGTTGTGGTTCGCGTCGTCAAGACCGACGAGAGCCTCATGATTGCGCGACATGTCGTAGCCATGCTCGGCGACACATCGCCCTGACAAGTAGAAGCAAGGCCGGCTCGCGAACCAAAAGCGGGTGGCGGAATCCAAGCGCATCCTCATCGTCGACGACGAGCCGCAAATCGCTGAAGTGCTGGAGCAGTACCTGCTCGATGAGGGCTTTCTCATCGACAAAGCGTCGGATGGCATAAGCGCAGTCAGCGCATTTGCAGCTGGGCGCCCCGACCTCGTCATCTTAGATCTTAAACTTCCCGGCATGTCCGGTCTGGAAGCGTTTCACCAGATGCGGGCGCAGTCCGACGCGCCTATCATCATGCTCACGTCGCGCAGCGATGAGGTCGATCGAGTGATCGGACTCGAGCTTGGCGCCGATGACTACATCACCAAACCTTTCAGCCCGCGAGAGGTCGTCGCGCGCGTGAAGACGGTCTTGCGCCGTCTTGCGCATGCGCAGGCGATGCAGCCGAATCCGACGGCACGACCGGCTGCACCCGCCGCAGCTCCGGAGCCGGTCCCTCCCGGACGGCTCACCGTCGGCGGCATCGAGATCGATCCCGACGAGCATGAAGTGCGCGTTGAGGGCCGGGAAGTCGAGCTCACACCCACCGAGTTCCGCATCCTTGAAGTGCTCGCGCACAATCCGGGTCGCACGTTCACGCGTACGCAGCTGCTGGACCGCGCCAAGGCCGAAAACCTAGACGTCTTCGATCGGACGTTGGACCGCCATATCGCCAACTTGCGTCACAAGATCGAGCCCGAGCCAGGCAACCCCATGTACATCCTGACGGTCTTCGGTGTCGGCTATAAGATGGCAAGAGCTCCACGAGGGAAGGCGTTATCATGAACGAGCGCGTGCCCATGGTCGAGCTCGTGCACGAGATGCGCAACGAGCTTGCTATCGCACGTGCGAACCTCGAGGGACTGGTCGATGGCAAGTTCGCTCCCACCAAAGAGCGCTTGCTGGCGATCATCCAGGCCTTGGGGCAGCTGGAAGCGCTCGTCGAGGACATGCGCGTTCGCGACGTCGCCGTGGACATGCCGGCACGTCCGTCGCTGCTCGATGTCTGCGCGCTACTGGACCGCGAATATCGCTCCATCGAGCCGATCGCTCGCGCGCGTGGCGTGTCGGTTTCCATCCATCAGTGTCCGGTGCCGCTTGGTGAGTGCGTGCATTTCTATGGCGATGCCGCGCGCATCGGGCAGATCGTGAAGAACGTGCTCATCAATGCGGTCCGCTACACACCGCGCGGTGGTACGATCTCCGTCGACTGCACCCACGACGCAGACCAGCTCGAGATACGGGTGGCAGACACGGGACCCGGATTGGCCGACGGCGAGAGCGCGCAGATATTCGAGCCCGGCTTCCGTGGCGAAGCGTCACGAGGTACTGCTGGTTCCGGATACGGGTTGTCCGTTGCCAAGCACTTGGTAGAGGAGCAAGGCGGTACGATCGAGGCGGCGGCCGCATCGCCGCACGGTGCTGTCTTCACCGTCCGTCTCCCCGGCAGGGCAGGAGCCATGAACCACCTCTGCTCGGAGTGCCGGCTTCCGCACGCGCACCGCTAACGTTCCGAAGTCGCACTTGCAAATGTCGCATGCATGAGTGAAATGCGGCTTGCATTCACGTCTCGTTCACAGGCGCCCCGACAGCTTGCCGTATCATGGGAGCAGATGCTTGGAAAGGAGGCAGCCATGTCCACCACGCTTAGCGCCAAAAAGGAAGAGATCCGCCCGTTGTTCGACCGTTTCTTCGATATCGCGGATCCGTTCAGCGACCTGAGCTCCGTGCGCCGTACGATGAACTCGCTGCTGGATTCGGTGATGCTACCGGCTCCACGCCACGAGATCGTTGTGCCTGCCATGGATCTCTATTTCAAAGATGGGAGGTACACCATTGAGGTTGCACTGCCCGGCATCGACAAGAAGGACGTCGACATCGAGATCGAAGGCAATCGCCTTACAGTCTCCGGAAAGTTCGCCGCAGAAGAGAAAGATGCCGGCAAACGGTATCATTATCGCGAGCTTCGCCGCGGCGGTTTCGTTCGTTCGATGACGTTCCCCGAGGACATCGACCCGGCCAAGGTGACCGCTGCGTTCGATAGCGGACTGCTGAAGATCGAGATACCCTCGCTGCGGCCTGCACCGACGCAGAAAGTCGCCATTAAGTAGCCCCTACTGATGCGATGGGCACCGGCGCGGCCGGCGAGCTGGACCGGGAACGACGAGGCCGCGGACCGCTAAAGTTCGCGGCCTCATCCGTCGAGCGCTCGCAAGAGAAAGAGGAAAGACATGTTTCGCAACATCATCGTCCCCGTCGATGGCTCTGAACCTTCGAACAGCGCGATAACATTTGCGCTGCGCATGGCGGGCGAAGAGCACGCGACCATCACCTTTGCGCACGCGGTCGAAGTGACGCGTATCATCGCCATGACGTCTGCCTCCGCGATCGGTCCCCAGTACGCGCTAGATGCGGCGCTCCAGGCGGGCCGCGACATCCTCGCTGAGGCCCAAGCGCAGGCCGACGACGCAAAGGTCAAGGCCACGACCGAGCTGTTGGAAGGCGATTGCGTCGGCTCGCTGCTCGAGCTGGCAGAGCGCAGGAAAGCCGATCTGATCGTGATCGGCAGCCATGGGCGCGGCGGTATCTCCCGCGCGATCCTCGGCAGCGTGGCCGAAGGTGTCCTGCGACGTTCGCCGATCCCGGTGCTCGTCACGCACGCACCGAAGAAGCCGGCAACCGTCACGCTCGTCGGCGTTTAACCTTGCCGCCTTTTTGATTAGAACGGTGTCGGCGTCGCGTTCGGCGTTGGGCTGGCTATTGGCGGTGGCGGCACGCGTGCGTGCTGCGCCGCCTGAAACGGCGCGCCGTTGAACGGCGTCTTGTCGATCGTGATCGTGCCGACCATGTCGGCGATACCGTCGATTTCGGCATCGATCTTGCCGATGACGGTATTGGGTGTGGCCTGAGACGCAACGTCCAGCGTGAGGTGGGTGCCGTCGCGCTTACCGTTGAGCACCCACACCGTCTTCTTGTCCTCGATCCACACGCCCGACACCGCGTTGCCAACATCTTTGAGCTTCATTGTCGAATACGATGGGTCGCGCCCCTCGAGTTGCAGGATGACGTCCCACGTGCCGTTGGTCACAGCCTCTGGCGCCATGTAGGGCGTGGGTGGATTGGTTGGAGAGGGAGAAGGCGACGGCGCGGGCTTAGCGATCGCAGGCGTCTCGGCATGCAGCGCCACAGCGGTCAAGGCCGCGAGGATCGCGATCGAGATGACACCGAGACGGATGCGCATACGATGGAACAGGCCTCCTCGCCTGAGAGAGAACGGATGAAGTACCCGCTTGTGTTACGGGCCCCCAAACCCACAGACCTCCACTACGGCTGCGCGCCTCGTTTGCCATAGTCGCAGGTGCAAAAGTCAGCGTGCCGCCTCTTCACGGACGGCGGAGCACGAGGCAATCCTGGGCCTGCAGCGGGTGCCGGCGTCATCCTCGACGCCGACGGGACCGTCCTTGCCGAGGTCAGCGAATATCTTGGCGTTGCGACTAATAACGTCGCCGAATACCGCGCCCTTGCGCTGACCCTGCGCAAAGCGCACGAGCTCGGCTGCCAAGCGGTCGTGATTCATATGGATTCTGAGCTGATCGTCAGGCAGCTCAACGGGCTGTATAAAGTTAAAGACCCCAAGATGCGCGAACTCTATGGCGACGTGCGCGCTTTGTTGCGCAAGTTCTCGGACTGGCAGGTGCGGCACGTGCCGCGCACGCAGAATCAGGTAGCGGACGGGCTCGTGAATAGCGTGCTCGACGCACATATTGCCGAGCGTGGGGAGGACGTGTGAGAGACATCAAGGGTGCCAACGGTTTTGTGGTCGCGCGAGTCGACTCGTCGGGCATGGTCACGCTCGGTCCGGATCCCGGTCCCATCATCGGCCGTGTGTCGAGCACGGGCGACGTGTTCGGCGACGAGGCGGGCGTGCAGCAGCTCGGGCGCGTGGACGGGGAAGGCAACATCGTCGACGCCCAGCGCGACACGCTGGGGAAAGTCGATGCATGGGGTCGCGTGCACGATCGGTCGGGGACGCTCGTCGGATCGGTCGAAGCGCCGGTCGACGCAGGCGTGCTGATGCTCATCGCGCAACCGGTCAGCGCTCCGAGCGCGGCTGCGGCGCCGCCGGACGATCGCTCCGCGCTGATGGACGAAGCGCTCGAACTTGGCGAAGCGCAACGATTTCCCAAGGTCCGTCGAGACTTCAAACCGCTCACCGACCGCGATCTCTTCATGGAAGGCCTGCGCAAAGGGTCAGGCGACGGATAACGAACCTGCGACCGCCG
>JAFANK010000250.1 GCA_019232725.1 Vulcanimicrobiota bacterium
CCCCTGCATTGCGGTGGAACTATTCGACATGGAATCGTCGGCGAATGCGACCGATCCCGCGGTGAGAGCAGCGCCGAGCGCGAGCGCCACGGCGACTAACTTGAGCTTCATGCAAACCTCCTGAAGTTATGCAGTGAGACGACGAGACCTTACCCGTCATCCTAACGGATGACCCCGGCGTTCGGATTACGGCCCCTGGCTCCAAGCCGAGCGCATGAGCGTGGAAAAGTTGCATCCAGGCACGAGCTTCCCCAAAACGACCATGTCATGAGCACCCGTGGCATGCGGCAGGTTGGCGGGTTGGCCGCGGAGCGCGGCGACGGCGAGCACCGCGAACGCCATCGCTTCTTTGGCGTCTGGCGGCATTGCGTACGCGTCACTGGTCACAAGCACTGGGGGGTTCGCCTTGCCGGCAAACTCGCGCTCGAGCGCCCGCATCAGGGTCTTATTGTGGACGCCGCCGCCCGACGCGATGACTTGGTCGCAGGCCGGCGGGATGGATGCCGCGATCGTCCGCGCTGATAATGCAGTGAGCGTCGCCATGAAATCGTCACTCGTGCATCCGAGCGTCTGCGCTTTCGCCCAAGCGCGCTCGACAAAGGCCATGCCGAATTGTTCGCGGCCAGTCGTCTTCGGCGGAGCAAGTTTGAAGTAGGGATCTTCAAGCAACAAGCCGAGTAGGCTTGCAGCCACTGCACCCCGAGCGGCGGTTTGGCCGTTTCTGTCGTAGCCCGGGCCGTCCGAATACAACATCTGCATGGCGGCGTCGAGCGCCATGTTGCCTGGCCCCGTGTCGTATGCCACCACGTCCTGCGGCGTCGCACGCCGTGGCAACAGCGTGACATTGGCGATGCCCCCGATATTAAGCACCACACGAAATTCGGTGGGACTGCGCAACAAAAGATAGTCGACAAACGAGACGAGCGGCGCACCCTGGCCACCAGCGGCGACATCGGCGACGCGAAAATCGGCCACGCAGGTGATGCCCGTACGAGCTGCGATCACCGCCGGCTCCCCGAGCTGCAGCGTCGCCGGCCAAAGGTCGCTTCCCGCCGGCGGCCGCACGACGTGCGCGACGGTCTGCCCGTGGGAACCGATCAGGTCGATGGGAACGGCTGCCTCTTTACGCGCGACCCGAGCGGCGTTGGCGAACGCCTCGCCGATCGCAACATTGAGCGATGCGAGCGCGGCTAGCGGGACGTTTGTGGCCGAGGCATTGATCGCGCGCTCGAGTGCCGCGCGCGTCGCTTTGGGGTATGGCTCCTCCACAAACGTCCGCAACGTGACATGCAAGGCGCCATCGTGCGGCGACGGCTGTTCGCCCGGCGCACGGTCGAAGATGGCGTCGTCGATGTCGACCACCGCTGCATCGATCGCGTCCATCGATGTCCCCGACATCAACCCGATCACGCGCATCAACACAGGTCCTCGACCACCGCATCGTGCAGCGCTGCGCGCAGCGCTCGTATCGGTTCGGGCTCGCGGCTGACAAAGACCCGGTTCGTGAAGAGCACGACCGTCAGCGCACGCAGCGGATCTACCCAGACCGACGTGCCCGTGTACCCTGTGTGACCGTATGCGTCGTGGGAAAGCCTCGCGCCACTCGAGTGCCGATCGCTCGCGCGCAGCGCCCATCCTAGCCCGCGCCGTTCGTCCGTTCCGACCGCTTGTTCGCGCACAGCTGCGCGCGCTGTCGTCCGCTCCAACGTACGCTCGGTACCTGCCATGCCGCCAAGCCGGTACATCTCGGCGAGTCGCGCTGTGTCGGCCGCGCTGCCGAAAAGCCCCGCGTGGCCTGCAATACCGCCCATCGCCCAACAATTCTCATCGTGGACTTCACCGCGCAGGAGACGTCCACGCCACGCATCGTGCTCCGTGCAGACGATCGTCGGGACGTCACTTGCAGGAGGGAGGTATCGTGTGCGCTGGCACCCGGCAGGATTGAGGACGAGCTCGCGCAGCGCTTCGTCGAGCGGCACCGAGGCGATACGCGCGACTGCTTCGCCGGCCAACATGAAGCCAAGATCGCTATAGACGACTTTCGCGCCGGGAGCTGCGGTCAGCGGTGTGTTGCAGACGCGAGCGATGACGGCTTTGGAGCCCAACTCGTCGCGGAAATTGACGTGCGCGGGCAGCCCAGACGTGTGCGTGAGCAGATGGCGGTACGTGACATGCGAGCGCCGCGTATCTCTACCCGCGAACTCCGGGAGGACGGCGACGATGCGATCGTCGAGCGCAAGCCGCCGCAGGTCATGCAACGCAAGCAGCGCCGTCGTGACATAGATCTTCGTGATCGATGCAAGGTCGAAGATGGAGTCGACCGATACCGGCTCTCCGCCCGGTGCGCGCACGCCAAACGCCGCCTCGCCGGCAACGTGCCCGTCTTTGCGAACGTGTACCACGGCGGCGCTGCAGACGTGTCCTATCGACTGCTCGACGATCCGCAGCGATTGCGCAAGCGTTCGCTCTTTCTTGCGACGGCTTTGCATCACCGCGCTTGCGCGGCCGAAAG
>JAFANK010000349.1 GCA_019232725.1 Vulcanimicrobiota bacterium
TCGAACGGATTTGCATGTTACGATGCCCTGTTCTTCGTCGTCAGTTCCGGAACGTGAGCGACAACGTCAGGTAGGATGGCTGGAAGCCAAACTCTTCGTTACTCGAGATGCCCGCCAGGTTTTGACCAAGCCCGGTGTACGGGGCGCTCGGCGCGAACGGATTGGTCCGTTGCGGCACCCCAGAGCCGATGTAACCGAAGTTCTGCGTCGCCTGATTGAAGATATTGGTGCCGCCCAGCGTGACGAGCATCTTCCCATTCTCGAACGGATGGGTGATGAAGAAATTACTCAAGATGTACGCCGGCCGATCGTACGTGTTGTTCGCGTCGACGTAGTAGTTGTCAAGACGGATCTCAAACGGCCCTGGCTGGTAATCCAGCGAGATCGTCGCCTGATGCAGCGGGATCTTGTTGAGCTGCCCGCCGTTCACGAGCGTGAAGTTCGACTTCAGGATCTGATCGGGCAGGCTGAACTGCTGCGTTGACGATACCGAATAGGCGTAATCGATGTAGAAGTTGGAGGTGACGCGACCACGTCCGTTCAGGTCGATGCCTCGCGAGAGCGCGGTGGCCAAGTTGTAAGTCGTCGCCACGCCCAGGAACGGGTAGGTCGCAGTAACAGACGATCCCGGCGGCAAGCACCCTTGCGTGATCAGCCGTGCCAAATACGTCTCGAGCGTGCCATTCGCAAAGGTGACGTTACCGACGCCATAATCGAGCAGGGGTTGTGTGGCCGAGAACAGCTGATCGGCGACATCGGTCACGTACGCATTGAGCTGGATGTTGCTGTCGCCCGTGAAGCGGTGGCCGTAACCAAGCTCGTAGTCGTTGGCCGCCTCCGACGTGAGGTTAGGGTTACCGCCCGATGCGGGCAGGGTGTTCAGCGTGCAGTTGACGCTCGTCAGCGACGAGCCGGGGTTGGGTTGGAAGAGCGGCGCGGTCGACTTGAGTTCGGGCGCCGGTGGGCCGTCGGAGCGGCCGTAGGTTACACGCACGACGTCGCTTGCGTCGGGACGGTACTGTAGGCTGGCGCGGGGATCAAACGTCGTCTTCTCCGTGACATTCGAACGCTTCAGCCACAGGTTGAGGAATGCGGACAGCTGTTGGTTCGCCTCGTAGTTATCGCGGATGAATTCGCTCGCTTCGCGGTAGAGCGCTGTGTTGTATTTCGGTTGGAAGGCAAGCGTCGATTCACCGGTGACGGGGTCCGGCGTGCCAACCGCGACAAGCTGATTAGCAGATTGCAACTGGTTCAGAAGGGCATAACCGAACGCGAAGTCGTTTTTCGTCGACGTGATGTCGTCGCTGATCAGATAGCCGTGCGTGAAGTAGTAGTCCGCATAGACCGGTGTTCCCAGACGCTGTCCATTTGCATCGAGGCCGCCCGCCAGCGAACTGTCCTTTTGGAAGAAGTAGTTGTTCACATACGTGTCGAGCGTGATGTTGTTCTTGCCGATGGTCGAGGTCACGTTGCCGTCATAGTCCTGCATGATGGTGCCGCGCTGGCGTCCTGCGCCGCCACCATCAGGTCCAGACGATAATGCGGCCCACTGTTGCGCGGTATAGCAGCCGACGGCGCCCGTGCCCGGGTTAAGCTTCACGAGGTATCCGGGAGCTCCCGTTCCGGTGCTGCACGTCGAGGGCCCGTTTTCGATCTGGCCGAGACGGGTCGCATATGGGAGGAAGTCGTTGTCGCCGTTGCCGGTGGAGTCAGACCATTGTGACGTCGAGTACCCCGACACAGAAAGCGTCGTGCCTTGCGTGATCGCGTACCGCAGCTTGGCGAGTTCTGTTCCGTTCTTTGTGGCTTGGCTGACGGCATACGTTTCCGCGCCCTGGTTGCACGCGCTGACGTCATTCCCCGACGAATTGCCGCACACAAACGGCGGATTCACAGCACCGGGCGCGAGGTTCGAGGGCCGAGCGCTTTGGAAGAGCTGCACGTTATTGAACTGGCCGGTTTGCCCGGAGTAGCCCGCCTCCGCCACATACCCGAATCTGCCGCTCGACCCGGTCACGTCGACCGCGGATGAGAGCAGTCCATAGCCGCCGATCTGCTGCAAGTAAGCGGCATGGGTAGTCGCACTCGGGTTCAGCAAATGCATGTTCACCGCGCCAGCGATCGTATCGCTGCCGTATATTCCTTGAGACCCCGATCCGTAGGTGACGTCCACGCCGTTGAGCGAGGCGATCGGCGAGTTGGCATAGTTGAACGCGTCAGGCGAGAGCACGCCGAATGGACCGACGGGGCGGCCATCCAGCAGCGTTGCGGTTTCCGTTGATCCAAATCCGCGGAGGTTGATGGTCGTGTCATCACCGGGCGACGAGCTGGTCACGACGTTGACCGCCGGCAAGTAGTTGAGCTGGTTGACGAAACGCTGTTGGCCCTGCTGGACGAGGTTCACTGTTGGAACGTTTTGGGTGATCGCCGTCGCCGACGACAGCGAGCTCGCCGACACCGTGACCCTGCCGAGTGAGCGTGCCGTGGCAACGTTCGATGACGCCGCGACCAGCGCAGAGCTCAGATTGACCGTGGAACCGGCGGTGACCAGCACATGCTGGTTGGCCGATGTCGTGTAGCCATTGGCACGCACGACGACGTCGTACACTCCTGCAGCGACGCCACCGATCGAGAAATTGCCGAATGAGTCAGTTTTACCGGAGGCGACCTCGACGCCACTTCTTAGCAGCGTGACCGTTGCGTTTTGGATCGGCAACGCGTTTTGCTGGTCGACGACTCGGCCCTGAACCGTGGCCGAACTATCGGCCGCCGACGGCTGTGTCAAAGCTGAAAAGCTCGCAAAAAAAAGCAAGGCCGCGAGGGCAAGCGTCAGCCAACTCCCGTCCAGCCGCCGGGTGCGCGCAAACCGCATGATTCTTTAGTTACCCCACCTCTGGCAAAAGGAATAAAAGTAGACACAACAGTGGGTGAGGTAGCTCATAACGCTTCGGCCTCATCCAGGCTATTTTAGTAGCCACCCGTCAGTATAGAAATCTTCGCTTAAGGCGACATAAAGGCGCGTTTAAGCATCCTTAATGACATCAGGCATGCGGCTGCCTCACTGCTAACGGCTACATCTTCGCGGTCAGCGTGAACACAAGTTGCGCCGGCTGTAGTCCGTACCGCTCGTTCGAGGAAATGCCAGCGAGATTTTGCCCAATACCCGTGAACGGAGCGCTCGGCGCAAAGGAGTTCACCGCAACCGGCTGGCCTTCGCCGATGAGGCCATAATATTGCACCGCTTGATTGAAGATATTCGTGCCACCGAGTGAGAGCAGCAAGCGGTTGTTCTCCATCGGATGCGTGATGAAGAAGTTGGATGTGATGTAGCCCGGCCTATCGATCGGATTGTTCGCATCGACCCAGTAGTTGTCCAGGCGGAACTCAAAGCCGGCTTGCTGCAAATCGACCGAGATATTGGCTTGGTGCAGCGGAATGCCGGCTTGCTGCGTACCGTTGATGAGCGTCACGTTGTTCGAGAGGATCGAGTTGGGGATGTTGAACTGCTGCGACGATTCGACCGACCATCCGTAGTCCAAATACAGGTTGGGCGTCAAATGCTGGCGGCCGTTGAGTTCGATGCCACGCGCAAGCTCGTTCGCCGCGTTATACGTCGTCGAAACGCCGAGGAACGGGTAGACGCTCGTGATGGTGGAGCCCGCCGGCAAGCAACCTTGGGCGATGAGCCGCGAGAGGTAGAGGTCTAAGGTGCCCGCACCAAAGGTCACGTTGCTCAGGCCGTAGTCAAGCAGCGGTTGGGTCGCGCCGAACAATTCGTTGGCGACGCTCGTGACATACGCATTGACCTGGACGTCGCTGTCGGCGCCAAAACGATGGCCATAGCCGAACTCGTAGTCGTTCGCCGATTCCGATATGAGGTTAGGGTTACCACCACTTGCCACGCCATGGCATCCCGGAATGCACGTCACGCTGGTCAACGACGTGCCCGGGTTTGGAGCAAATACGGGGGCGGTCGATTTCAGCAGCGGCGCGGGGATGCCGTCAGAGCGGCCGTAGGTGAGGCGAAGCACGTCACTAGAGTCCGGCCGATACTGGACGGACGCACGTGGATCAAACGTGTTTTTGTTGGTGACGTTCGAGCCTTTGAACCAGGCATTGATGACACCGTACCAGCGATCGCCGAACTGATGGCTGTCGCGGATGAAGTAGTTACCCACCTTATACAGCGCGGTGTTGTATGCGGGTTGAAACGCGAGGATGTTCTGGCCATTCGGGAGCGTCCCGACACCGTTGAGCGTGTTGCCATACTGCAGCTGATTGAGCAGTGCCCAGCCGAGCGTGAAGTCGTTGTTCTGCGTGACCAAGTCATCCGAGATGAGGTAGCCATGCGTGTAGTAGTAGTCAGCAAAGACGGGCGTGCCAAGGCGGCCGCCGCTCGCGTCAAGGCCTTGCGATATCGAGCTGTCCTTCCAGTACCAGTAATTGTTGACGTATGAGTCGACCGTGATGTTATTGATGCCGAGCTTCGTCGTGAAACGCGCGTCATAGTCTTGCATGTTCGTCGAGCGTTGGCGCCCGGCACCGCCGCCGACTGGCCCCCACGATGCTTGCGCGAACTGTTGCGCCGTCAAACATGCGAGCCCTGGCCCTGGAGCTGTTGCAGGTTCGCCGCCATTTTTCCAGGCCGACGGACTTGTCACGACCGTGTACCCGTTCGCAGTCGATCCTCCGCCGATGACGCAATTCGGCGACGTCAACTGGACTTGGCCTAGCCGCGTTCCATATGGAAGAAAGTCGTTATCTCCGTTGCCAGTGGAGTTTGCCCATGAAACGCCGTTGTAGGCGGATACACTCAATGATGTCGAACCGCTGAAAGAGTATCGCAACTTCGCTAGTTCCGTTCCCACTTTGTGTTGCTGGCCGACGTAATAGGTTTCAGCTCCCTGGTTGCAGTCGCTGATATCAATGCCGGCGATCGTATTGCCGGTCGCAGGATCGGTGTAACCGTTTGAACACAGGTACGGCGGGTTGACAGAGCCCACGGTCACGTTCGCAGGGCGACCGGATTGGAAGATGTTGCCGACGAGAGATCCGGTCTCACCAGCTATGCCGGCTTCTGCTACATACCCTAATTTGTCGTAGGTGCCCGAGAAGCTCACCGCGGTCGACGCTAGCCCAAAGCCGCCGACCTGCTGTTGAAACCCATATGTCGCCTTTGCCGTGGGGTTGAGCAAATGCATGTTGACGCCGCCTGCGATCGTGTCGCTTCCATATAGCCCTTGAGCGCCCGAACCGTACGCGACATCTACACCGTCAAGCGCACTCACTGGTGAGTCTGCGAAGTTATAGTTGTCCGGTGCGCCCACGCCAAAAGGTCCGACGGGCCGGTCATCGAGCAGCACACTTGTTTCGCTCGCGCCGAATCCTCGGATATCGACCGTCACATCGTCGCCGGGCGACGAGCTCGTGCTGACGTTGAGCGCCGGCAAGTGCTCGAGTTGGTCGGTAAACCGTATCTGGCCCGTCTGCACCACGTTCTGCACGCTGACGTTCTGGGTGATCGCCGTTGCAGACGAGAGCGCTTGGCCCGTGACCGTCACCCGGCCCAGCGTATGAACGTTCGACGTGTTCATCGCGGCGATGAGGGCCGCATTGACCGTGACCACCGCACCGTTGGCAATCGTGACGTTGAGTGTTTGCGATCGCGCGTAGCCCTTGGCAACCACGTCGACCTCATACACGCCCGGAACGACACCGGAAAGAGAGAAAGTGCCGAAATCGTCGGCGGTCGCAGTTTTCACGACCTTGCCGTTCTGCACCAATTGAATGCGAGCGCCTTTGATCGGCAACGCGTTTTGCTGGTCCACGACCGTGCCGACAACGGTTGCTTCGCCGCTGCCGGTGGTCGCAGCGTTGACAGGGGTGTACAATCCCGCAACGAGCATAAGCCCTGCGATAAGGAGTAGTGCCCGCGAGAATCTCATTATGGCGGCTCCTCGTAAACGATAGCAGCAAAGGCGCGTCGCCGTGCTGAAAATGAAAAACGGACTTGGCATTCAGGCAGCTGGGCAGCTGTAGCCACACCGCACTCGCCGCGACCATCCTCGTAGCCAATGCGAGTATAGGTTTGGGGCATTAAGAAGGGGTCAACCTAAGGTTAATACTCCTTAAGATTGTGCGGACCAGGGCGTTGCAGCTTTCGCGTAGCAATTTTCAGCATGCGTTGCTTCAATGCGTTCAATGCTCTATTGCTCGCGTGCATCGTGCTGATGGCCGGGGGCTCAGCGTTTGCAGCCTCGTTGCCCGACGGGCGAACGGTCACACCTATTGGTTTCACGATCCCCGTCGAAGGGTTTGCGTCGTCAGAGGCGCTCTCGCCTGATGGCAAAGTGCTTGCCGTCTTGTCACAAGACGGCGGCGCCATCGATGTCATCGTCCTGGGTGAAGATTCTCGTATCATCGACCGGCTGTCGGTGCCATTCGCGACCGGGATGGCGTGGACGACCGATGGTCTTTTCGTAACGCGCGGCTATACGGGTACGATTTCGCGCTTCACATACACGGCTAGTGACAAAGGTGCTGTCTTCACGCCGAAACCGGAGCTGCAGGTCGGCGGTCTGCTCAACGGCATCGCGGAAGACCCGGCTACCCACCGGATCATCGTCGCTCGCACTGCCGCGAAACAAGTTGCCATCATCGATGACACAACCGGTGAC
>JAFANK010000361.1 GCA_019232725.1 Vulcanimicrobiota bacterium
CTCGCCATCGCCGACGCCCACGCCCGTGAACTTCGTCATCATGGCATACTCGAGCATCAAACCGACCATCGATCCGACCTATGGTGAGATCAACGGCTACGGACAAGCGACCGCCGTACCGACCGGCACCCCGCTACCCGCCGTCATCTCCCAAATCGTCACGGTGCACTGCAACCAGACGATCGCGTTTTACAATCTCGACCGCGCACTGCCGCACACCGCATCGCTGTTGGCGGGGCCTACGCCGCCGCCGTGGCCGCTGTTCAATAACGTCAATGGCATCACCGCGACCCCGCAGTTCACCGCGGGCCAGCTGACGCCCATCACGTATCCGCAATTCTCGACCGGGTTGCTCACGCTCTTCGGCTCCGGCAGCTCGACATCACTCGTCTATTCCACCGGCGCAACCGCCGGCATATTTTTCTACGGTGACGCCTTCAACTATGCGTTCACGCCACCGATGCGCACCGCCATCAACATCCTCTGCCCCTAAGCGTTTTTTCAGGTAGCGCTTCAGCGACGTTTCATCCCCTCGCGTTAAGCTGCGTGAGCGGGTGGGATGTTGCGCCCTGTCGTCCCACCCGTGACAAGCCGGTCGCGGTATGTGCGGGGCGGAAGGGGATGTCGTATCGTGAATCTTCAGCAAATTTTCAAGATGCCGGCACTCGCGCTGATCGCTGTCTCGGCCGCAGCGGTGATCGCTGCCGCCTGCGGTGGCGGCGGTAGCTCGGTTGGTGGCGGCGGCGGCACAAGGTGCGCCCAACAGTACGGAGGCGGCGGCAGCTCTGGATCCGGGACTTGTACGCCGAGCCCGACGCCGGCAGCTTCAGCCGCGGCAGTGGGCATAGACCTCACAGGTGAGACCCCGCAATCAACGACGAGCGACGGAACTGTCTTAGGATTCTTCAACGGCACGAAGGCGAACACGCCCAACGGATCAGAGGTCGTGGTATTGACCGCCGCTACAAACGTACAGTTCCATAACGTCGATCCCACACAGCCGCACACCGCAAGCTTCCTTGGCGCGTACACGGGTTCGTATCCGACCTCGTTCACGAACACCAATGGGCCCACGGCCTCGGCTGCGGGCGTGTCGATCAGCAGCCCGAATTTTAGCGCGGGTAACATCAACCCCGGCGCCGTGTCGGCCGTGTACAACACCGGCGGCGCAGGCGTGTTCGTCTTCGGCTGCGCGTACCATTACCTGTCGAACAACATGCGGACCGTCATCATGGTCGAGTGACCTTCCCTGTCGTCGCCGCGGACAACGTCCGCGCATCAACAGACGGACGCTCGCACTAGGCGGCGTCCGTATTCATATATAGAGAAGCTTCAGCTCGCAGAGCGCTCAGACGCGAGCGTTGGCAATATCTTCAGGAAGTTTTCGGCCAGCGTGTCGTAGGCAGGCGAGCGATACTCCTCGACGCGACCGGCATCGCACAGCTCGGTCAGTGCGGGATCGATCGGTAATTGCGCCAACAGCGGCGCACCGCTTTCAACGACGAGCTGTACGCCTTTAGATGGACCGAAGAGCTCGTAGCGCTTGCCTGCCGCTGCATCCTCGAAGTAGGACATGTTCTCGACGAGACCGATGACAGGTGTCTTAAGCTGCTGGGCAAGCTTGATCGCCTTGCTCACGATCATCGTCGTCAAGCCTTGCGGCGTCGTCACGAGCACAACACCGGACACCGGCAGCGCTTGCAACACGGTGAGCGGTGCATCTGACGTGCCTGGCGGCAGGTCGATGAAGAGATAATCAATCTTGCCCCATTCAAGGTCGGTGTAGAATTGCTGAATGGCGCGCGACACCATCGGACCGCGCCAAATCACGGCATCGCCTTCCTTGTCGAGGATGAGGTTCATGGACATGATGGGGATGCCACCGCGGGTCGTGGGCGGATGCGGCTTCTTGTCGGGTCCTTCATACGGGCGCGCGCTCACGCCAAAGAGGCGGGCCATGCTTGGTCCCGTGATGTCGGCGTCCAAAACCCCGACGCTGTATCCGCGAGCGCGTAGCGCAACCGCGAGCAGCGCGGTCACGAGTGACTTTCCCACGCCGCCCTTACCGGACATGACGGCCACGACATTGTCGATGCCAGGCTTGCGCGCGCGCTCAGGTGGTGCCGTGCGCTGCGTTGCCGGCCGCTCGCGCTGTGGCGGCACGGTCCCGTCTGCGATGTAGCGGTCCAGGTCACGCATGACGGCATCGAGATCGAGATGATGTACCATTGCGCCTTGGCGGATTGTCTCGTGCGTCGACACGTGACATCCAGCGCATGGCAAACCGTGCGCGCCGAAGACGCGGTCGGCGCCTGGATATCGCTCGACGACTTCCTTTATCGTGATGTCGGCTGAGATGGATGTGCTCATCGTATGCGCCGTGTTCGCGCTTCGCCACAAAGGACCGCAAATACCGCTCACGAACCAGCGCACACGAGGAAACTGACATCTATGCGATGCGCTCATATTGCTCGCCACGTTGGCCTTGCGACCATTGTCGCGGTCTTGAGTCTCGGCTTGGCTGCCTGTTCCGGCAACGCACCCGGCGGGCAAAGTTCGAACACGGGGTCCTCTGGAAACGTCATCAAGGTCGGCGCGGATCTACCTGTGTCCGGCGGTGACGCCTCCGATGGCATGCCGACCGCAAACGGCGTCAAGCTGGCGGTGATCGATGCCAACAAGCGCAAGCTCATCCCCGATTACACGATCGAGGCATCCGTGGTAGACGACGCCGTCAACGGCGTGCATAACCCAAGCCAAGGCGCGAAAAACGTGCAAGCCTTTGCCAGCGACCCATCGGTCATCGGCATCATCGGGCCGTTCAACAGCAACGTCGCGAAAGCCGAAATCCCGCTCTCGAATAGCTTAGGCATTGCCCTCATCAGCCCGGCGAACACCAATCCCGACTTGACGCGGGGGCCCATGGCCGCAGAATTGCGCACCGCAAATCCCACCCAGCTCACGTACTTCCGCGTCTGTACGACCGATGACATCCAGGGTCCAGCAGGTGCCGACTACGCCGCACAAGTGCTGCATCTCAAACGCGCATATGTCATGGATGACAATGAGACCTACGGCCGCGGCGTTGCGGACCAGTGGGCCAGCCGCTTCCAAACAGATGGCGGTACCGTGCTCGCGCACGACCACATCACTAAAGGGCAGCAAGATTTCCATGCGTTGCTGACGCGGGCCGCGAGCATGAACCCGGATGTCGTGTTCTATGGCGGCACGACGTCGACGGGCGGCGGCTTGGTCCGCAAGCAGATGGCCGATGCCGGCTTGGGCTCGATCGCCTACTTCGGCGCAGACGGCATCCGCAACGATCAGTTCCTAACGGACGCCGGCACTGCAGCCAATGGATCGTACGCGACGGTGGCAACCGTGAACGGTGCGCCGGATTTTCTGAAGCAATACCAGGCGCAGTTCGGTCAGCCGGTCGGTTCGTATTCTGCAAACGGATACGTGGCCGCCATGGTACTCATCGAAGCGACGGCCGCGGCGATGAAAGCCAACGGTGGCAAGGTGCCGACGCGCGCGCAGGTGCTTGATGAACTGCGCTCGGGCAAAATTCACCATACGATCATCGGCGATTTCTCCTTCGACAAGAACGGCGATACCACCAATAAGATCATCACGACGTACGGCGTGCGCAATGGCGCCTGGGTCTTTGTCACGCAGAAGAACTACGCGAAGTGATCTAGGGCCGCTCGCCCTTGCCTGAGATCCATCAGTTCTTCCAGCAGCTCATCAACGGCATTGCGCTTGGCGGCATGTATGCGCTTATAGCGCTTGGCTATACCATGGTCTATGGCATCGTCGAGCTGATCAATTTTGCTCATGGCGACGTCTATACGTTGGGCTCATATTTCAGTCTGAGCATCCTCGCGCTCATCCCGCTCTCGCGGTACACGGGCGGTTGGCAGCTGTGGTTGATCGCATCCTGTGTCATTGTCCTGGCTGCGCTCTTGTGCGGCATCGTCGGTGTGCTGATCGAGCGCCTGGCGTATCGCCGCCTCCGTAACGCGCCGCGGCTCGCTCCGCTGATCACCGCCATCGGCGTGTCGTTGATCCTCGAAAACCTGATGCAGATCTGGAAGGGCACGTCCGAGGTTCCGTTCCCGCAATTCTTGCCGGGAGGGCTCGGCGTGCCCGACAATGTTTTTGTGGTCGCGGGCGTCGGGATCCACGAACGAGCACTGATCGTCGTCGTCGTCAGCATCCTCGCCATGCTGGCGCTCAATCTGCTCGTCTTCCGCACAAAACTCGGCACGGCGATGCGCGCCACGGCGCAAGACCGCGATGCAGCGCAGCTCATGGGTATCAATATCAACGGGACGATCGCATGGACGTTCTTCATTGGTGCAGCGCTGGCAGGCGTGGCCGGCTTCATTTCCGGTATCTACTACGGTACGACGTTCTTTCTCAACGGCTACCAGGCTGGGCTCAAGGCATTCACCGCCGCCGTGTTGGGTGGCATCGGCAACATCACGGGCGCCATGCTCGGGGGCTTCTTGATCGGCATCGTCGAGGCGATGACCTCGCAATATATCTCCGATCAGTGGACGTCGGTCGTCGTCTTCAGCATCCTCATCCTCATCTTGGTCTTCAGGCCGAGTGGGCTGCTCGGCGAGCAAGTGCCGGAAAAGGTATGAACAGATGAAGCGCGTGCTGCCGCTCGTCATCATCGTCGCGCTCGCGTTCGTGCCGTTGCTCGACCGCAATGCCTCGCATATCTCAGCGTATGCTGACACGGGCGGCCTCGTGCTGCTCGCGTTCGGCCTCAACATCATCGTCGGATACACCGGACTTCTAGCACTGGGATTTGCCGCTTTCTTCGCCATCGGTGCCTACACGTATGCGTTCTTGGCGTCGCCGCAGTTCGGCATCCATCTCAACTTCTGGCCCATGATCGGAGTGAGCGCAGCAGTGGCGGGACTCTTCGGACTCGTGCTCGGCGCTCCCACACTGCGCTTGCGCGGTGATTACCTCGCGATCGTCACGCTCGGTTTCGGAGAGATCGTGCCGCAAGTGTTGCAGAATCTCGACAAGTGGACCGGCGGCCCCGACGGCATCGCCGGCATTGACCAGCCACGCTTGTTCGGTTTTGGCTTCGGGTTCAACCCGGTGCCGTATTACTATCTCTATTTGGCCATCATCTTGGTCTCGCTTTGGTTGCTCAACAATCTCCGCCACTCGCGGATCGGGCGCTCGTGGATGGCGATCCGCGAGGATGAGCTGGCGGCCGCGCACATGGGCATCAACACCACGACTGCCAAGTTGGCGGCGTTCTCGCTCGGCGCTGCGTTCGCGGGCGTCGCAGGCGTGTTGTTCGCTGCAAAACTGAGCACGGTGAGCCCGAGCGGTTTTGACTTCAACACGTCTGTGATGATCCTGGCAGCGCTCGTGCTGGGCGGCATGGGAAATCTGCCCGGCGTCATCACGGGCGCGGTCATCATCGGGTTGCTCAACTTCCTCATCTTGCCGCAAGCCACCAATTGGGTTCAGACGCTCGGTCAGCAAATGCACATCGCAGTGCTGGCAAGTGTCGACCTCAACCAGTACCGCTTCTTGGTGTACGGCATCATCCTCGTCACGGTCATGCTGTTCCGGCCTGAAGGTCTTATCCCGAGCGCGACGCGTCGCGCTGAGCTGCATGCCGAAGCATCAAGCGGCGCGCCTGCGCAGGCGGACGGCTGATGGCGCTGCTCGAACTGCGGGCGCTCTGCAAGAACTTTGGCGGCTTAGCGGCGGTCAACAACTTGACCCTCGACGTGCAGGCCGGGAGCATCATAAGCCTCATCGGCCCGAACGGCGCCGGCAAGTCAACCGTCTTTAACCTGATCACCGGGATCTATGCGCCGACGGGGGGTTCCATCGTCTTTGAACATCGCACGCTCAACGGCATGCGCCCCGATCGCGTCACTGCTGCTGGTATCGCCCGTACCTTTCAGAACATCCGCCTCTTCTCGTTCATGAGCGTGTTGGAAAACGTCATGGTGGGCCGCAATGCGCGCATGCACGCCAGCATCGCCGACAGCGCGCTGCGCACGCGACGTGCCACACGGGAGGACCGCGAGGTCGAGCACCGTGCCCGAGAGCTGCTCGACTTTTTTGGTCTCACATCATATGGGAGTGAGTGGGCGAGGAACTTGCCGTATGGTATGCAGCGCCGGCTGGAAATCGCGCGCGCACTGGCGAGTGACCCTCGTTTGTTGCTGCTCGACGAGCCCGGTGCTGGTACGAATCCAGCCGAGAAGCAGGCGCTCATGCGGCTCGTGCAATCGGTCCGCGAGCGCGGCGTCACCGTGCTGCTTATCGAGCACGACATGCACCTGGTGATGGGGATTTCCGATGCAGTTCACGTGCTCGACTACGGCGAGCAGATCGCATGCGGACCGCCCGATCGCGTCCGTCACGATCCTCGCGTCATCGAAGCATATTTGGGCAAGGGTGCATGAGCGCACCCATCTTATCGCTTTCCGGGGTCGAGGCCTATTATGGACGCATCCAAGCGCTGCGTGGTCTGTCCCTCGACGTCGGCGAGGGCGAGATCGTCGCGCTCATCGGTGCCAACGGCGCTGGTAAGACCACAACGCTGCGAACGATCTCAGGTTTGCTTGCGCCCGCGCGCGGCTCGATCAACCTGTTCGGCGAAAGCATCGTGGGAATGCGTGCCGATCAGATCGTGCGTAAAGGTATCGTACAATCGCCGGAGGGTCGCCGCATCTTCCCTCGGCTCACCGTGCTGGAGAACCTCCGCTTGGGCGCATATGCGCGCACCGATCGAGCGATTGCCGGCGATTTCGATCGGGTGCTGTCGCTTTTTCCCCGGCTCGGCGAGCGCCTCAAACAGAAAGGTGGAACGCTTTCCGGCGGCGAGCAGCAGATGCTTGCGATCGGCCGTGCGCTGATGGCGGGTCCCAAGGTCTTGCTGCTGGATGAGCCGTCGCTCGGGCTCTCGCCGATCCTGGTCGACACGATCTTCAACGTTATCGCTGATGTCAATCGAAGCGGCGTACCGATTCTTTTGATCGAGCAGAACGCGCGCAAAGCGCTGCAAGTCGCAGCGCGCGGTTATGTGTTGGAGACCGGTACGATCGTCAAGAGCGGTCCGGCGGCAACGCTGCTCGCCGACGACGATGTCCGCAAAGCCTATCTCGGCGAAGACTGACTCGCTGTTTTAAGGTGACGCGCTCGGTGCTGGTGTACTAGCCGCGGTTGCGCCCGCCGGGGGCAAAAGCTTCATCACATAGTCGTCGTCCGACGCACCATAGGCGACCCACACAGCGTGTGTCACGGGGTCCACCGCGACCGAATGCGTGCGCCGCGGCACCGTGATGTCCGCGATGTGTTCCGCGCCGGTCTCCGTCTCTTGCACGACGGAGAGCAGGCCGAGACCGCTCGCGCAGTAGACGCGCCGCAGGCCCGGGTCGAATGCTATCTGATCCACGGACGGTGCGATGTCGACCGTTGTGATGACAGCGCCGGATGTGGCATCTAAGACGGCGAGTTTGCCGTTATCACCTGCAGTGAATAGACGGTGAGTCACGCTGTCCACTGCAAGACCGTGGAGCTGTGTCGCCGGCGCCGCATGCCAATTCGCAATGATGCGGTTGACCTTGGGATCGACGACCACGATGTCACCGGTAGACTCGACGTTTTGGTAGATGCGATCGGTGCCGGGATCGTAGATGATGTACTCTAAGCCGCCACCGACGGGAATGCTGGTGTAGAGCTTATTCGTCTTGCCGTTGACGACGACGATCGTGTTGTTGTCGAACCGGTCGGCATAGACCATGTCGTTGTTCGGATCGAATGCGACCGCGTCAATCGGTCCGCCGACCGGGATCTGGTCGTCCTTGACCACGAACTTACGGCCCAAGACGACGACGTACGCTGGCCGGCTCGTCCCTACGAAGTACTTGCCGTCTTTGACGTCGACGGCGATTCCGTGCGCATCGCCCACCGACTCTTGGCGCAGGATCGAATTATCATTGACGTCGATGACATCCAGCGTTCGGCTTCCCGTGTGGGCGACGAGCAGTCGTCGATACTTCTCATCGAACTGCAAGTAGTCAAAAAACCCTGGTGCGCGAGGATCGAG
>JAFANK010000185.1 GCA_019232725.1 Vulcanimicrobiota bacterium
GCCGCATCCGGCGTGGCAAACGCCTCGATTCGCATCCCTGAAACCTTTATGTCTCACTTGGAAGGTGGGGCAGTTTGATTCGGCGCTGTTTCGAGGTGGCCTCCGAATCCGAACCGCATGGCGGAGAGCACTTTGTTCTCGAAGTCGGCTTGGCCGCGCGAGTCAAAGCGCTGGTAGAGCGCAGTCGACAAGACGGGCACCGGAACCGCTTCGTCGATAGCCGCCTTTATCGTCCAACGGCCCTCGCCTGAGTCAGCCACATGCCCCGCGAATCGCTCGAGGTGCGGGTCGGTCGCAAAGGCCTGAGCCGTGAGGTCTAAGAGCCACGACGCGATAACGCTGCCTCGCCGCCACACTTCGGTGATGTCGCTCAAGTCCAGGTCATATTGATAGAGTTCGGGATCGCGCAGCGGCGTCGTCTCGGCATCCGCTGCGACCTTTTGTTTGCCGATGTTCGCCTGCTGCAGCACGCCAAGTCCCTCTGCGTACGCCGCCATCAAGCCGTATTCAATGCCGTTATGCACCATCTTCACGAAGTGTCCAGCGCCGCTTGGGCCGCAATGGAGATACCCCCGTTCGGCTGTCCCCTTGCCCTGCGGACGCCCTGGTGTCCGGGGAATGGATCCCACACCCGGCGCTAAGCTGTCGAAGATCGGGTCGAGCCGAGCCACGGACTCACGCGTGCCACCGATCATCATGCAGTA
Organism: Vulcanimicrobiota bacterium; assembly: GCA_019232725.1. Taxonomy (GTDB): domain Bacteria; phylum Vulcanimicrobiota; class Vulcanimicrobiia; order Eremiobacterales; family Eremiobacteraceae; genus JAFANK01. The sequence continues at coordinate 705 of JAFANK010000185.1, forward strand.
CCCACGATCCAATCCCCACACGCCCCCGCTCGTGCCCACATCTACATACTCAATGCGCTTATCGCGCAACGCTGCCGCCCGGCGGATGTCATCGACGTAGTAGGAATTTCCACCGTCGATGATCGCGTCGCCGGCTTCGACAAGCGGTGCGAGCTCCGTGATGGTCACATCCACCACCGCCGCCGGCACCATCAACCAAATCGCGCGAGGCTTGTCTAGTTTGCGGACAAGATCGGCCAGGCTCGAGGAGCCCATGGCGCCTTCTGCTGCCAAACCCGTCACCGCCTCTTGGCTGCGGTCGTAGACCACGCACCTGTGCTTTGCGCGCATAAGGCGGCGCACCATGTTGGCGCCCATGCGGCCAAGACCCACCATGCCCAGTTGCATCAGTTGTTCTCCTTGAGCGCGCGATAGCGCCGGATGAGTTCGTTCGTGGAACTATCATGGCGAAGCTCGGGGGGGCTCGCGCTCGACACTTCGCCGATGACACGCTTGGCGAGCGCCTTGCCGAGCTCGACCCCCCATTGGTCGAATGAATCGATCTCCCAGATCACGCCTTGGGTGAAGACGTTGTGCTCGTACAAGGCGACGAGCTTGCCAAGCGCTGCCGGCGTCAGCTCCTCGAGCATGAGCGTAGTCGAGGGACGATTGCCAGGGAAGACACGATGCGGCACAAGCCACTCCGGTGTGCCTTCAGCCCGGACCTCGTCACCCGTCTTACCGAACGCGAGCGCCTCCCCTTGGGCGATGACATTTGCGAGCAGCAGATCGTGGTGGTCGCCCAGCGGGCACAGCGGCCGGGCAAAAGCGATGAAATCACACGGTATGAGCCGCGTGCCTTGATGGATCAATTGATAGAAAGAATGCTGGCCGTTTGTGCCCGGCTCGCCCCAGTAGATCGGACTCGTATCGCAGGCGACGGGTTGGCCATCAAGCGTCACCCGCTTGCCGTTGCTCTCCATGGTGAGCTGTTGCAGGTAAGCGGGAAAGCGCTTGAGGTACTGCTCGTACGGAAGCACGGCGACCGTTTGGGCGCCGAAAAAATCGTTGTACCAGACGGACAGCAGCGCCATGATCACGGGCAGATTTTGTTCGAGTGGCGCCGTTCGGAAATGCTGGTCGATCTCGTGAAAGCCCGATAACATCTCGCGGAAACGCTGCGGACCGATCGCGACCATCGTCGACAGCCCGATCGCGGAATCCATAGAGTACCGGCCGCCGACCCAATCCCAAAACTCGAACATGTTCGCCGGGTCGATACCGAACGCAGTGACTTCTTCGGCGTTGGTCGAGACCGCGACGAAATGTTTGGCGACCGATGCCTCGTCGCCGCCGAGCCCGGCGAGGGCCCACGCTCGCGCACTTCGGGCATTGGTCATCGTCTCGAGCGTGGTGAACGTCTTCGATGAAATGATGAACAATGTTTGTGCAGGATCGAGATCGCGAACGGCCTCAACGAAGTCCGTTCCATCAACGTTGGAGACAAAGCGGAATGTCATGTCGCGCCGGCTGTAATGACGCAACGCCTCGTACGCCATGACCGGACCGAGGTCCGAACCGCCGATGCCCACGTTCACGACGGCCGTGATCCGTTTGCCTGTGTGCCCCTTCCACACGCCGTCGCGGACGCGATCGGCGAAGCGCGACATCTTGTCGAGGACCGCATGCACGTCCGGCACGACATCGTGCCCGTCCACCACAATCGATTCGTCGCGCGGCGCGCGCAAGGCCACGTGCAACACCGCTCGATGCTCGGAGACGTTGATCTTCTCACCGCGGAACATCGCATCGATGCGCTCGCGCAGACCAGCCGCCTTGGCGAGAGCAAACAACAATGTCAAGGTTGCATCGGTGATGCGATGCTTGGCATAATCGAAGTAGATACCGCACGCTTCAAGACGCATGCGCTCGCCGCGCTGCGGATCGCGCGCGAACAGCTCGCGCAAATGCAGCCC
>JAFANK010000312.1 GCA_019232725.1 Vulcanimicrobiota bacterium
GGACCTTGAGGCAGCCAATTGCTGGCCATTTGTGGCCTCCGGTGATAGTGGCGCGTTTGAAAACCCGAATAACTTCCGCGAAGACGGAGAGCTCACAGTTAGCTACCCAGCATCGGACGACCACGTCATCGCAGTCGGTGGCACAACGGCTTCCTCAAAGTCACCGAGCCTCATCGCCCGCAATCGAGAGGTCGCCTGGGGCGGCAGTGGCGGAGGCGTGAGTGGTAAGTTCGGCTTGCCGACATGGCAGGTGGGCGTCGCCGGTTTGGAGAGTACGACACACCGCAACGTGCCCGATGTTGCTTTCGATGCAGACCTCAACACCGGTCGAGAAATTGTCTTCACACCGCCCGGCTCGGCTCAAGGGGCCTTCGTCTTCGGTGGAACGAGTATGGCTGCACCGGCCTGGGCGGCTTTTTTGGCGCTCGTACAACAAAAGCGCGTTGCGATCGCGAAGGCCACCTTAAAACCGGTTGCCGCTGACCTCTATGCCGCATCAAAGGTCGCTGGAAATTTTGTCGACATTACGATGGGCAGCAACAACTTCTATCCGGCAAAGGTCGGCTACGACGCGGTGACGGGCGTCGGTGTGCCCGATGAGTTCAAGCTCTGGACGTACCTTTATTCTCTGCCATAGACGGGCAAACCAGGCGGGGCGTCGCTCGCTGCGACGCCCTTTTTTGTTGCGACAGGACTGTCGCACGCCAAAGGTGCTGGACGGCGCAGGCGCCAACCTCGCGGCTCCAATGAAATCCTGCGAGCGGAGGAAAGCGTAATGGAACTGCAGCCTTATCTCTTTTTTACCGGCAATTGTGAAGAAGCGCTCAACTTCTACAAAAAAGTCTTCGGCGGTGAGATAACGCAGCTCAGCCGTTTCAAAGACGCACCGCCGGACCCCGACCAACCCCGCTCGCCCGCAGACGACCAGCGGATCATGCATGCCACCTTCACCTCACCGGATTTCTCGTTCATGGCATCCGACGCGCGGCCGGGCAAGGAGTATGGCGAGGGACCGATCTCCTTGTCACTCGGACTGAGCGATGTGGACGTCGCACAACGGGTGTTCGACGGTCTTGCGCAGGGCGGCAGCGTCGAGATGCCGCTTGACGATACGTTCTGGGGCGCGAAGTTCGGCATGCTCACGGACAAGTATGGCATTGACTGGATGGTCAATTGCCAATTGGAAGGGGCTTCCGTCAACTAAGCGCGGTAATTATCGGAGCGCCTCGCTTCCTTTATGTCGTTATAGCGGCTGAGGCTTGGAGCCGCCTTAAGCGCGAGCAATGTCCCGGTGACGTTGCGGCTACTCGCGCGTTACTCGAACCGCCTTGAAGTCATACGTCTTGTTGTTCGGCTGGTATAAGGTGCCTATGATCCCCTCGTCAGAGATCTTGCCTTTGACCGTCACCTCGCCAGACGTGCCGAACCGTACCTTGATGAAGTCGCCGCTTATCCCGCCATTCACGAGGATGATGCTGCCATAGAACGGGTCCGGCCGAACGGAGTTGTCGCGCCACTCCCCGTTGAGGATGCCTTCATCGTTGACTTTGAAGAGAAGCACGCCGGTCCACGGTGCTGTCTTCCTGTAACGAGGGATCACCTGACACTCATAGATGAGCTGTGTGTTCCTGGGAATTTCAGTCGCTGGAACCGCAGGCGCGAGACTCGTGATGAGCGCCAAGCAAGCCAGGGTCATAGCGTAGATCGTGCGCATGGATAGCATGGATAGCCCTCCTGACGCGTCACACGTTCGAGCTCCGACAGCTCGTTTCGTTTACGTCATTCATCGAACGCCCTAATTGCTACCACGGTTGCAATGATCGATCCCGACTCCAAATGAAATGACGGTCCGAATGACTGCCGATAATGCGACGGCAACACAGACATCGTACGGCTTATGTCCCGCATCTCGGGTCCGGCGTGCATGAGGGATCTCTCTCATACCCTTGAGGCGTATTTGACCCGGCCAGAACTCTTTTGGTATACTACCGACGCGCCATATCGGGCGCATTTTCCGTCCTTAGGAGCGACATCGTGTTCATCATCAACCTCCAGCGTTTTGCCCATAAAAAGGGGCTGGGCTCATCGCGTAACGGACGCGACTCTCAAAGCAAACGCTTGGGCGTCAAGAAGTTCGGCGGCGAGCGCGTCGTGCCGGGCAACATCATCCTGCGCCAACGCGGCACGCAATATTACCCCGGCCCGAACGTCGGCATGGGTAAGGATAACACGTTGTTCGCGCTGACTGAGGGCGTGGTGGAGTTCGCTCGTCGCGGGCGCGATCAGCAGACCGTCAAGGTCGTGACGGCAGAGCTCGCCGGCGCTAAGTCTTAAGACGGCGATCGCAGGCGTCACTTCTTTGTCGCGGACCGGCTTGGTTGTCGGTCCGTTTCCTTTTCTTGGCGAGCCATCGTGTTCATCGATCAAGCGCAGATAACCGTTCGCGGCGGCAAGGGCGGCAATGGCGTCGCCTCGTTCCGGCGCGAGAAGTACGTGCCACGCGGAGGACCTGACGGTGGCGACGGTGGCCGAGGTGGTACCGTTTTTCTGCAAGCAGACCCGCAACGCACGACGCTCAACGAATTCCGTCACCGAAAGCGCTTTGCGGCGCAAGCCGGGGGCAGCGGTGCGGGCCAGAACTGCCACGGCAAGGCCGGCGACGATCTCGTCATTGCGGTACCCTGCGGCACGCTCGTGTACGAGCAGGGCAAACTGCTGGCCGATCTCGACGCGTCGTGCGAGCGCATATGTGTCGCTCGTGGCGGGCGTGGCGGTCTTGGTAATCAACATTTCGCGACGGCCATCAAACAAGCTCCTCGCTTCGCGCAGCGCGGTGAGCCCGGCGAGGAACGGGTGCTCGACCTGCAGCTCAAGTTGTTGGCTGATGCGGGCATCGTGGGCGCACCCAACGCCGGCAAGTCAACGCTGCTGGCCGCAGTATCTGCCGCTCGGCCGAAGATCGCTGACTATCCGTTCACGACCCTCGAGCCGCAGCTCGGGGTCGTGCCGGTCGACATCGACGTCAACTTCGTTCTCGTCGACGTTCCTGGACTCATCGAGGGCGCAAGCAAAGGCGCGGGCCTCGGGGATCGATTTCTCAAGCACATCGAACGCACGCGAGTGCTCATCCATCTGATCGACGGTGCAGCCGAACCAGACGACGCGATCAAACAGTTGCGGATGATCGAGGACGAACTGCGCGCCTGGGATCCCAAACTGCTCGAACTCCGGCGCATCGTCGCGGTCTCGAAGCAAGACTTGCCAAGCGCACACACGACCTTGGCCGCGGTGCGCAGGGCCGCCGGACCGGACATTCATGGAATTTCGGCTGCAACCGGTGCGGGCGTCCGGGAGCTCATGGGCGACGTGTACAACGCCGTGCAAGTGGCACGATCCCAAGCCGCCCAGCAACAGGCGGAAGTGGTATTGCAACCGCTTCCAAAGCCGGCAGACGCAAGCGTGCTCGTGCACAAGGAAGGCCGGGCGTTTCGCCTGAGCGGCAGAACCATCGAGCGCGTCGCGGCGATGACCGATCTCGATACCGACGAGGGCCAGGTCTACCTGCAAAAAGCGCTCACGCGGTCGGGCGCGCGCCGCAAGCTGGAGCGCGCCGGCGCAAAGCCGGGTGACCGCATTCGCATCGGCGAGGCGGAGATCGTCTTGTGAGCCGGCCGCTGCGTCTAGGCATTTTAGGTGGCGCGTTCGACCCGGTGCATGTCGGTCATCTCTTCATCGCGAGCGCCGTCGCCGCGGAGCTTGGCCTTGATCGCGTCCTCTTTCAACCCGTTGGCGATCCTGCGCACCGCACGCCGGTGGCATCGTCTGCTGACCGGCGCGCGATGGTGTTGCTCGCGATTCGCAGTGACGACCGGTTCGTGCTGGACGAAACCGCGCTGCGCCAGCGTGGACCCGTCTACACCGCGGACACGATGCCGCTGCTGCGCAAAGCATATCCCGACGCGTCGTTCTTGTTCATCGCCGGGGCAGATTCGCTCATCGATACACCGTGGCGGCGCCTCGATGAGGTCGCTGCGGAGCTCGATCACTTCGTGGTCGTCGAGCGCGCGGGCGCTGACGCGCGCCGCCTCGAGCCGACGCTCGCCGCGTTGCCGTCCGATCTCGCCAGGCGTTTTATGATCGTGAATTTGCCCTTGGTCGACGTCTCAGCAAGCGCGATCCGGGCCCGCGTCGCAGCGCACCAACCCATCCGGTACTTGGTGCCCGATCCGGTCGCCGATTATATCGCCCGCGCGCATCTGTACGAGAAGCCGTAACAGCGCGAAGTTGTCAGAACGAAGCGCGTCGGAAGTCCGCTCGGGGGCGGCGTCGGTACGCCGCCCCCTTGCATGTCCAGTCCCAAAGGCGCTTCGCCTAGTTCGAGGCGAAGGCTGGGTACGAGAACGTCCCTGTTGCTACGGGTCGTGTCGTGCGCGACGCGCCGAGATGACCGGGCGTCGCCAAAAGCATGATGCGGATATTACCGGCGGCACGCACAAGCCGGCGCACGCCGGGGACCGAGGCTAATGCCTCGTGCAGCGTGCGAGACGTTGGACCATCAGAGCGGAAGTTGGACATTTCAGAAAGACGGCGCAGTGACTGGCCGCCCACATACTATAGTCGATTGCTGCATGAACGACAATTCCGAACATCCGGTCGAGTGCACGGTGCAAAAACCCCAACGGCCGGTCGGTAGGGTGGGCGTGGCCGCTGTGATCGCGGTCACGTTGGCGGCCTGCTCGCTTGCGCCACCGACGCCGGACAACCAGCGCGCGCTGGACGATATCGCTGCACGTCGGGGCGGAGCGGAGGAGGTCGTCACAGGAGCGGTGCTGCGCGTGCTCCCGCTGCACCAAGGCCCGAGCGGGGTGCACGAGCGCTTTATCGTTGCCGTGCGCGCAGGCGGTACCAGCCTTCCGCTGTATGTGACCGACAACGTCTCGGTGGGCCAGCTCGCACCACTGCGCGCGGGCGATCAGGTGACGGTGAAAGGCGAGTTGGCGTTCGATGACCTCGGACCGTTACTGCACTGGACGCACCGCGATCCGCGGATGCGTCATATCCCGGGGTTTGTGATGGTGGGGGGCCACATCTATGAATGAGCACCGCCGCGCGCCCCTCACCGAGATCGCGTTGGCCTCACAGTCGCCGCGACGCAAAAGCTTGCTCGAGGGCCTCGGATTGCGCGTCGTTGTGGTCCCGAGCTCGTACGAGGAGGACGCAACCGTAGCTGAAGGCGATCCAGGTAAGGTCGCGTTGGCGCACGCGCTCGGGAAGGCGAATCTTGCACACGCAGACGGTCCACGAGTACTGATGGCAGCCGACACCGTCGTGGCAGTCGACAGCATGTTGCTCGGCAAGCCGCGGGATGCTCGCGAGGCATGCCGGATGCTGCGCACGCTCTCGGGGCGAGAACACCGGGTCTTCACCGGGTTTGCCGTGGTCGACCGCGCGGCCGGCACGCAAAAGAGCGGCGTCGAATCCACCTTCGTCCGGTTTGCCGATTTGAGCGAAGACGACATCAACGCGTATGTGGCCACTGGTGACCCATTGGACAAGGCGGGAGGTTATGGGATCCAGGGGCGCGGCGCGCTGCTCGTCAGTGCTATTCGTGGCGACTTCTACACGGTGATGGGCTTACCGCTAGCACGCATCGATGCGGCACTGCGCGAATTGGGGTATGATGTGCGTGCGCGATGATGTTGCTTGAGCGGCTCTATGCCGGACTCGCGCCGGAGATCAGCATCGACCTCGGCACGGCCAACACACCGGTGCACGTGCGCGGTCACGGTATTCGTTTCGTCGAGCCGACCTTTGTCGCCGTAGACACTGATTCGGGCCAAATAGTGACGGTCGGTGAGGGCGCCAAGCAGATGATCGGACGCACCCCGCGCTCGATCACTGTCATACGGCCGCTGCGCAACGGGGTGATCTCCAACTACCGCTATACCGAGGCGCTGGTCAGCCAGCTGCTGAGCCGCGCCACACGAAGCCGCCCGCTTGTGCCACCACGCGTCATCGTCGGCATCCCTGATGCTGCGACCGAGGTCGAAAAAAAGGCTGTGCGTGAGGCCGCCAAAGGAGCCGGTGCAGGCCGCGTCTACTTCGTCTCACAGGCATTCGCCGCTGCTGTCGGCGCCGGTCTGCCGGTGCGCGAGCCCCGCGGCAGTATGATCGTGGACATCGGCGGCGGCACAACGGAGATCGCGGTCATCTCGCTCGGCGGTTTGGTCGCCTCGCGCTCGCTCCAAATCGGTGGCGATCACTTAGACGACGCCATCGCGCAACATCTGCGGACGACACGCGGTTTTCTCATCGGCGAGCGTACCGCCGAGTCGCTTAAGATCCGTCTTGGCTATTACGGTCGCCCGCGCGGTCGCGCGCCGATGCGTGTCATGGGTCAAGATGCGCGAGCGCTGCGGCCGGGAACGCTCGAGGTGCGCGAGGAAGATGTGGGCGCCGCGATGGCAGAGCCGCTGGGCCAGGTCATTGACGTCGTCCGCGCCGTTTTGGAGCAGACGCCACCCGAGTTGGTCCGGGATCTTGCAGGCAACGGTATGGTGTTGGCAGGCGGTGGCGCTGCGATTGCAGGGCTGGCGGAGACGATGGAGCTCATCACCGGCATCCCGGTGCGCGTGGCTGATCGGCCGATGCTCTGCGTGGCGCTTGGCGCGGCGGAAATTCTCCACGATGCCGCGCTGTTCGCGGCCTTGTTTCCAACTCGACAATCACTGATCGGCAGGTGGTGGCGATCGCTTCGTTTTGGGATGAGAGAAAGCTCCTCGTCTTCGTCACGCTGATCATCGTGGCTTCGATTGTCATGCTCGTCGAGCTCGACGCGGCACGACACGGCGATCGCAGTCTCCCCGATCAGCTCATCACCTCCGTGATCGTCCCGGTCGAAGACGCTCTTACCCAGACGACAGGTGCCGTGGTGACTGAGATTCGCACCCTCGCACATGCGGGGACGCTGGCCAGCGATAACGCCACGTTGCAGCGCAAAGTGCAGGAGCTCGCGGCCAGCAACGAGCGTCTCAAGGAGCACGCCGGGGAGAATGTGCGGCTTCGGCGCATGCTCGCGCTCGCGCAGACAATGCCGCTGCAGACGATCGCAGCGAGCGTCGTCGGCTATGCACCGGAAGGGACCCGACGTGAGATCACGATCGACCGCGGATGGCGCGATGGCGTGAGCCACGATGCAGTCGTGCTCGATGGTGATGGCCTGATCGGCCATGTCGTCGACACCGGCCCACATGACGCGCATGTGCTGCTCATCATCGACCCATCCAGCAACGTGCCAGCCTTCTTGCGCGACACGAGGACCTGGGGCATCGCCACCGGCACATGGCAGCACATCCGCATGAAGTACATCGGGCAGGACGTCAAAGTCCGCCCCGGAGACACGGTCATCACGGGCAAGGGGGAGATCTATCCGGAGGGCATCGTCATTGGGACCGTGCGCGAGGTCGACCGCAAGGACAACGCCTTGTATCAAAGCGCCGTGGTCGCGCCGGCCGTGGACTTTAACGGGCTGCTGCATGTGCTCGTGGTGCGGCGGTGACGGTCGACAGCCGCGCCCTTGACCGGCTACGCCCCGAGGGTGGCGCTCGACGCGCCGATGCTGTGCGGCCGCAAGATGCTGAAGTCTTCGTCCCTCCACGCTTCTGGGCGTTGCTGCTCGTGGCCGTGGGCGCGATCATCGTGCAATCGACCCTCCTGCAACCGCTGTCCCTACGCGGCGCGCACGTCAGCCTGCTCACCATCCTCCTGGTCTGGACCGGCTTGCGTTGCGGCGTCACGACTGCCGGACTTCTGGGCCTGCTGAGCGGCGCAATCGAAGACGCGCTCGGTAGTGGCGGTGTGAACGTGCTTGCGACCACCGTGACGGGTTTGTGCGCCGGATTGCTCAACGTGCGATTTTTTGCCGACTCACTTCCAGTCTTCGTCTCTGCAGTTGGCTTCGCGACCGTGCTGCGCGGCCTGGTCACTTACATCGTCAGCGAGCTGGCTCTTGGTGTTCGCGGTTCCTTCCACCGGGCGTCGCACGAGCTTGTCTGGCAATGCGTGCTGAACTGCACGGCCGCCGCGCTGGTGCTGGTCATCGAACGCATCGCTGGACACGTGAGGAAGTAGGCGGCTATGGCCGGCACACTTGTCCGTGATCGCGACGAGGCGCCCCACCAGCGCGTCCGTCGCACGATCGCGCTCATCGTCCTGAGCACGCTTGCGCTGCTGGCGCTGCTCGCGCGTTTGGCCTACGTGCAGCTCGTGCAAGGCGAGTACTTCGGCCGGTTGTCAGACCTCAACCAGCTGCGCACCATCCCGGTGACCGCGCCACGCGGTGTGCTCTTCGATCGCCACGGCGTGGTCATCGCGCGCAACCGTCCCTCTTTTGTAGTACAGATGGTGCCGATGCAGGTCCGCGACCCGCAACAGGAGATCGCTGCGTTATCGCAGATGCTTGGCATCCCGAACGACGCATTGTGGCGGCGATTGTTGCGCCAAAACGGCGTGACGTATCGTGATTTCGATGCGCTCGCCAATGCCATTCCGCTGGGACCGATCAACATTGCGCACGATTTGACGCCAGCCGAAGTGGGCACGTTCTCCGAGCGCTCGGAACGGTTTCCCGGGATGTCGGTCGAGCTCGTGCCCGTGCGCGAGTACCCGCACCGCACGCTCGGCTCGCACTTCTTAGGCTACGTCGGTCAGATCACCGAAGCCGAATACGCCGCGCGGAAGGCTCATGGGTACGGTGCGAACGACATCGTCGGCAAGGAAGGTCTTGAGTTCACCTACGACAGTTGGCTGCGCGGCCGCAGCGGAGGTCGGCGCATCAAGGTGAACTCCGCCGGCGAAGCAGTCGCCGATATGGGCGATTTCGCTGCCGTGCCCGGCAACGATCTGCTGCTCACGATCGACTGGCGCTTGCAGAAAGACGCTGAGGCCGCCATGGATGCGCAGATCAGACAGATCGCCAAACGCATCGGTCATCGCATCGGCGGTTCTGCCATCGTCGAGGACCCCAATAGCGGTGCGATCCTGGCGCTCGTCAGCCAGCCCAACATCGATCCCAACGATTTTGCCGCGGGCATCAGCGAGAAGCGTTACGCCGCATACCTCAACGATCCGCTGCGATCGCTCTTCAACCGGGCGATCTCAGGCGCGTACCCAACCGGCTCGACGTTCAAGATGATCACTTCATCAGCGGCGCTTGCGAGCGGTTTGCTCGATGCGAATTCCACGCGCTACTGCGGCGGTGCGTTCGACCTCAACGGCTACATCTTCAATGACGATCGCTCGGGCGGTCACGGAAGCTTGAGCATCACCCAAGCGATCACCGAGTCGTGCGACGTGTTCTTCTATCAAGTCGGCAACGAGCTGGGCATCGACCGGATCGACAAGTACGCCAAGGCGTACGGCATTGGACAACGGACCGGCATCGATCTGCCGGGCGAAACGAAGGGCACGTTGCCGTCTCCTGCTTGGAAGCAGCGCGTGTACAAAGATCAATGGTACGCGGGCGACACGATAAGCGTATCCATCGGCCAAGGCTACCTCGAAGCATCCCCGATACAGCTGTTGCGCGTGGTGAGCGCCGTGGCCAATGGCGGCACGCTCTACAAACCACAGCTGGTCAACGAAGTCCGTGACCCTCATGGCCGCGTGCTTGCAACCTTTCCGCCGGTCGTGCAAGGCACTGTACCGGTGTCGGAGGCAGACCTTGCGCTCGTGCGGCGCGGCATGCTTGGTGCGATCGAAAGCGACTATGGCACGGCGCATAACGTGTACATCCCCGGATTCCACTATGCCGGCAAAACGGGAACGGCAGAGAACGTGCCCACCGTCGACAATCCTTCAGGCCGCAACCATGCGTGGTTCGTCTGCTTTGCGCCCTACGATCATCCGCAGATCGCGGTCGTCGTCTTCATGGAACAAAGCGGCGGCTTTGGCGCGGTCAACGCAGCGCCTGTTGCGCAAGCAATCGTCACCTCGTATTTTCATATCAGAACCGGCGGACCAAATGGCAACGGCGTCCGCGATTAGTGCACGCGTAAGCGTCGCGATCAATTCCAGGTAGCAATTCCGGCTCTCGCGAACACCGCTGCACGCACAGTAAGGAGCTCCGCATATGAGGGCCACGACCTTCCCCTTGGCTGATTCCATGCGCCGTTTGGGCACCGAAAGTGCCTTTGTCGTGCTGGCCCGCGCCAAGGCACTGGAAGCTCAAGGACGCAGCATCATCCACTTGGAGATTGGCGAGCCCGACTTCAACACGCCTGAGCACATCAAGGATGCAGCGATCCGCTCGTTGCACGCGAATCGAACGCACTACACGCCTGCCGCGGGCATCATGGAGCTGCGCACGGCGATCGCCGCGTATGTCGAGCGAACGCGCGGCGTGCACGTGAGCACCGATCAGATCGTCGTCACGCCGGGCGCGAAACCGATGATCGCGGCCGTGCTCATGGCGCTGCTCAACCCTGGCGATGAGGTGATCATCCCCGATCCGGCATATCCCGCTTACCGTTCGATCACGACCTATGTTGGGGCAACGCCCGTTTCCTTGCCGCTGCTCGAAGCTAAAGACTTTCGTTTCGAGATCGAAACGCTCGAAGCGTCGATCACGCCGAGGACGAAGATCCTGGTCCTCAATTCACCCCACAATCCGACCGGCGGGATCCTGACTCCAGGAGACATCGCAGCGATCGCTGACGTCGTGCGCCGCCACGACATCATGGTGATCAGCGATGAGATCTACAGCCGCGACGCATATGACCGGCCGTTCGCATCCTATTACGGTCTGGCGAACAATCCGGAACACACGATCCTGATCGACGGCTGTTCGAAGACCTGGGCGATGACAGGTTGGCGCTTGGGGTTCGGCGTGATGCCGGCCTACATCGCAGAGGCTGCGGCCGCGCTCATCCTCAACACCGTTTCGTGCACGGCGACCTTCGTCCAAGATGCAGCCATTCAGGCATTAGAGGGTCCGGACGAAGCGGTGCAGGCGATGTGCACGGAATTTTTACGGCGCCGCAATCTGCTCGTGGCCGGATTGAACAAAATCCCCGGCGTCAGCTGCCGCACTCCGGGTGGCGCGTTTTATGTGTTCCCAAATGTTTCGCGGATCGAGCCGGACGACATCAAGCTTGCAAACTACTTGCTCGAGACGGCGGGCGTTGCCGTGCTCGGCGGTTCGACCTTCGGACCACACGGAAAGGGATTCTTGCGACTTTCCTACGCCAACTCGGAAGAGAATTTGCGCGAGGCGCTGGCACGCATGACCAAAGCGCTGGCCGAATACCGCGGCTCGTGATTCACGGCATCGGCGCATGGCGGCCTTGCCTTCCGCAAGGGCAGAACGCATCCAGTGAGCTCGATCGCGCTCGGCTGTTGACCTGGACAGCGGTCGCCGCCGTCGTCGCCCTGCTCGCCGCCCTCATCGCACGTTAGGCAGTCTGTGACGCTCGAAGCGTGGGGCACGCTTGCGTCGGTGGGAACCTTTATCGTCATCACGGCGACCGCGATCGCCGCGCTCATGCAATTGCGTCACATGCGAGCTGCCAATCAGATCGTCACCTGGCAGCAATTTGCGTCCGCGTACGAAGGTACCGAGTTTCGGCAAGCCTTCGATTTCGTTCGAACGGAATTGAGCAAACGACTGGAGGATCCAGCTTTCCGTCAAGAGCTGCGCGAAGGAAGAACCGAACGCACCAAGCACCCCGAGATCACTATCTGCAATCTCTTCGACCAGTGGGGTTTGTATTACCGTAGCGGGGCGATCGACCGCACCGGGTTCATGCGCGTCAATGCGGGAGTCGTAGTCAGCTTTTGGAAGCGTCTCGCTCCTGTGGTCGCGCTCTTATCAGACCCCGTGCTCGGCAACATCTC
>JAFANK010000182.1 GCA_019232725.1 Vulcanimicrobiota bacterium
GGCCGCTGTCGCTGCGTCACCGACCTGCGCCGGGTGCTCGCGTGCGGTCTGTTGCTTCTCCTCGTGCGGCGCGCGCACGCCGCGGCCCCGGCGGACGATCTAGGCCACCCGGCCGACAAGGCCCCAGGTCTGCGCTTGCTCGATGACGAGGTTTGCCACTGGCGATCGCGCTGCAGCCGCATCGGTGCGAGGCCACACGACCGTGACGTTGTGGCCCGTCTTGCCGGCCATGCGCGTCGGATCTTTTTTGGATGGCCCAGACACGAGCGCGCTCACGGTCTCGCCGATGAATCGCTCGTGGAAGCGCCGCGTCTGCTCGTTCTGCGCGGCGCTCACCGCTTGCAGGCGGCGCAATCGCTCTTCTTGTGGCACTTGCGGTGTCATGGTCGCCGCGGGCGTGCCCGATCGCGGCGAGAACGCGAACACAAATGCGTACTCGAATGTGCCGCGTTCGACGAGCGATAAGGTCGCTTGAAAATCCGCTTCCGTTTCGGTGGGAAAACCGCAGATGATATCCGTGGTCAGCGCCCAGCCGGGCAGCCGCTCGCGGAAATAGGCGACTTTGTCAAGATATTCCTCGATCGTGTACAGTCGCGCCATCGCTTTGAGCACGTCGTTGCTCCCGCTCTGCACCGGCAAGTGCAATCGCGGCTGGATGGCGGGCACCTCGGCCAGCGCATCCACGACATCGCGCGTGAGGTCGTGCGGATGCGACGTGAGGAACGTCAATCGCTCGAGCGCGTCGATGCGTCCGAGACGTCGCAGGAGGCCCGCGAAATCGACACCACCGAAATTGTAGGAGTTCACGTTTTGCCCAAGCAGCGTGATCTCTTTAGCACCGCAGCGGATCTCGCGGCGGATCTGCGCCTCGATGTCGTCGGGTGGAATGCTCTCCAGCGGTCCGCGCGTGTACGGCACGATGCAGTACGTGCAGAACTTCTCGCAGCCACGCGTGATGCTTACGAGCGAGCGCAAGTGCGCATACTCGAGCGGCGCATCCTCTCCGGGCGCGTCTTCTGATGAAGGCATGTGCAGAGGCGTTTGCGGAGGCGGCAGATCGGTCGGCACGCCCCACTGCGCGAGCAATGCCTTGAACTGCTGATAATCCCGCGGACCGAGGAGTGCATCGACCTGTGGCGCCTTGCGCCGCATGACGGCACGATCTTTTTCCGCCAAGCAACCCGCCACGAGCAACTTGCTCTCCGGTCGTTTGAGGGCTTTGAGCTGCCCGAGCCGGCTATACACACGCATCTCCGCCTTCTCGCGGATGGCGCACGTGTTGAGGATGAGAATGTCGGCGGACTCAGGCGCGTCCGTGAAGGTGCAACCCATCGACCATGCTTGGTGCGCAAGGCCGTTGGAATCGGCCACGTTCATCTGACAGCCGAAGGTCTGCAGATAGATGGAGGGCATGATCGCGAGGTTCTCTGAAAGTGGCCGGCGCGCCCTGTCAGCGCGTCGCGGCCTTGTTCTGCGAGCTGATCCGCTGCAGCAAGGACATCGGCAGGTAGGGTTTGCCCCCGACCATGGCCGGTGCGACGGAAAGGACGCCTGGTTTGCCGTTGAGGACGTATGTCCGCGATCCGACCGTGCACTCGAGCTCCATGCCATTGTGATGGATCGCGATCTCATCGCCGGACACCGTGAAGTCGCTTGCCGGCACGTAGTCCACGAGCGCGGCCAACATGTCGGCACTGCCCATCTGCGTCGTCGAGGATGAACGCGGCGCGAGCGAGATGGTCGTGGTCGTGTCCGGATAGATGCGAATGCTCGTGGTCGTGCGCGTAGCTCCGCGCTGGACGAGCAAGATGTGATCGCCGGCGTTTTCGGGCTGCGCGTCGTAAGGCGGCGTCAGCGCCACTCCGTCGATGAAGATCTTCGCCCCTTCAGCGCCGCGAACCGTGAGCGCACCTTTTGCATGAGACTGTTCTTGGGGTTGCGGCGCGTTTGCCGTGAGCACTGCATTGACCGACGCGACGTGCCCTGACACCACGTCGACCGCCGTGCTTTGCGGCTGCCAACCCGAGCGCGTTAGCGTGAGAAAATGACGACCTGCGTCGAGACCGTCGACGAACAGCGGCGTGTTGCCCAGGTAATTGCCGTCCATCCAGACGCTCGCGCCGGGTGGCAGCGTGCTGACGTAGACGCTCCCGTGTGCGCTCGACGCGATCACCGGCGCCACCGCGAGCACCAAGGCAAGAGCCGTCACGAGCACACGCATAGACATGTGACGATGTTCTCTGCGTGCACAAACCGACCTTGGGGCTTGGAGATGTCGCACTCCGGCCGAGGGCCGGGTGGGCGTGGACAGCGAAGCCGCATCTATCGTGTCCGAGACACCCATCGTTGCCATCGTTGGTCGTCCGAACGTCGGCAAATCCGCGCTGTTCAACCGCCTGGTCGGCAAGCGCATGGCTATCGTCGAGGCCACGCCGGGAGTGACGCGTGACCGGCTCTACGGCGTCGTCGAATGGAACGACGCCACGTTCGCGCTCGTCGACACGGGTGGCATCGAAGTGGGCAAAGTCGACGATGTCACGGCGCAGACTCGGGCGCAGGCGCAGATGGCGATCGACCAAGCAGCGCTCATCATCTTCGTGGTCGACGCCAAGACCGGCGTGATGAGCCAGGATGTCGACGTCGCGGAACTGTTGCGGCCGTACCGCGACCGCGTGCTGCTGGTCGCCAACAAAGTGGAATCTCCCGCGACTGCGGCCAGCATCTACGAATTCTGTTCGCTCGGCTTTGACGTGCCGCTCGCCGTCTCGTCTATCCACGGACTGCAAAGCGGCGACCTGCTCGATGCCATCGTCACGCGATTGCCGCCACCAGCGCCACCACCGGACGACGATGATGCGACCGTGCGGCTCGCATTCGTCGGACAGCCCAACGTCGGCAAGTCGTCACTGGTCAATGCGCTGCTCGGCCAGCAGCGCGCAGTTGTTGCTGCGACCCCGGGCACGACGCGCGACGCCACGGACACGGCGATCGACGTCGACGGGCGCCGTTTTGTCATCATCGATACGGCCGGCATTCGCAAACACGAACGGCGCGGGCCCGCGCTCGAACATTTCGGCACGCTGCGAGCGGTGGCCGCGATCGGTCGCTGCGATGTTGCGGTGTTGGTCATCGACGTGATGGCCGGCGCGACCACCCAGGATCAGCGCATCGCCGGCCTCGCGATCGAGGAAGGCAAAGGCCTCATCCTCCTCCTCAATAAGCTCGATCTGGTGGAGAACGCGGCATTTGACCGGGAACAGGCCAACGAGTTGATCCGGACGGCTTTTGCGTTCGCCCCATACGCGTCGATCATGTACGCTTCTGCGCTGACCAAGCGCGGCGTGCACAAGGTCTGGGATGCCGCGGCTGCAGTGGCGGGCGCACGGCGCACGCGCGTGCCCACGGCCAAGCTCAACCTCGTCGTCCGTGATGCCTTCCGGGCGCGCCCGCCGGCGCCGTTCCGCGGCAAGGCGATGAAGATCTACTATGCGACGCAGACCGCGGTCGGGCCGCCCACATTTGTGTTCTTCGTGAATGACCCGCGGCTCTTGCACTTCTCCTATCAGCGGTATCTGGAGAATTCGCTGCGCGAGGCCTTCCCGTTTGAGGGCACGCCGGTGCGCCTTGTGTTCCGGCCGCGCGTGCAACAAGACACGACGGATGCGGACACGCTCATCGCGGCAGGCGACCAGCGCAGCTGATGTGGCTCGCGCTTGGGCTCATCTGCGCCTACCTCGTCGGCTCGATTCCGTTCGGCATCGTGGTCGGCCGTGGCATCTTCGGCGTCGACCCGCGCACCGTCGGCAGCGGCAACATCGGCGCGGCCAATGCGATGCGAGCGCTCGGGCCGATTGGTGCTGCACTCGTCTTGCTCGGCGATGTCATCAAAGGTGTGGTGCCGACGGCACTTGCCACCTATTGGCTTGGCTACGGACATTGGGGCGTCGCTGCGACCGGCTTAGCGACAATTGTCGGACACAATTGGTCGATTTTTCTTGGATTCCGCGGCGGCAAAGGCGTGGCGACGGGCTTAGGCGTACTCGTGGTGTTGTCGTGGCAAGCGACGATCGTGTTCGCGATCGTTTGGTTCGTCACCGTGGCGGTGACTCGCTACTCCTCATTGGGGTCGATCCTCGCCAGCGCTGCCGTACCGGTGAGCTTAGGCCTCATGCATGCGCCCCTCCCGTACGAGATCTACGCCATCATCGCGCTCGTGTTCGTCGTTTGGCGACATGCCGCGAACATCTCACGCCTGATGGCCGGCACGGAGCTCCGTATCGGCATGTCAAAGGAGAAAAACGGACCGCCGTGATTTCGAGCAACGATTTCCGCACCGGCGTCACGATCGTCGTCGACGGCCAGCTCTGGCAAGTCGTCGACTTCCAGCACGTCAAGCCCGGGAAGGGCTCCGCGTTCGTACGCACGAGGCTCAAGAACGTGGTGCGCGGGAACGTGCTTGAGAAGACCTTTCGTGCGGGCGAGATGCTCGAACGCGCGATCGTCGAAACCCGCGACATGCAATATCTGTATGGCAGCGGCGACGACTATCACTTCATGGACAATACGAACTACGAGCAGATCCATCTTGGGCACGACATGCTCGGTGACAACGTCGACCTGCTCAAAGAAGGCATGGTTGTCAGCGTCCAGTTCCACGACGGCAAAGTCATCGCGGCTGACCTTCCCAACCATGTCGATCTCGAAATCGTCGAGACCGATCCCGGCTTTCGCGGTGACACGGCGACCAACGTGCAAAAACCAGCCAAGCTCGAAACCGGCGCGACCGTCAACGTGCCGCTCTTCATCAATCCAGGCGACAAAGTCCGGATCGACACGCGCGACCGCAAATACGTCTCCCGCGTATAAACCATTCGCGGAATCGGCGACGCGCGACGCTAATCGCGCCGCGTGCGTTTTGCTCTTCGCGCTGACCAGTGGCGGGCAAGGGCGTCCTTCTCCGCATGCGTGCGCTGCTTCAGCTCACGTTCGAAACGCAAGGCTTCGCTCTTATCGGCGAAGCGTCGCACGTAGCTCAAACGAATAGGCAGCTTCCCGCGTAAGATCTTCGACCCTTTGCCCGCATTGTGGACTTGCACCCGTTTCGTCGGGTCAAGCGCGTAGCCGCAGTAGTAGGATCCATCCGCACACCGGACGAGATACACGTGATGGCCGGTTCGCACTACAATGACGGGCGGGCTGTCGCCGAGGTCAAGCCGTCACTGCGCAGGATGCGCACGCCGCGGTCGGCAAAGATCGCAGCGACGATATGCATCTGCATTATGGCGCGGTTCGCTTTCGCACGCTGAGTTCTTTTCGCGAACGCGCGCTGTTCGTGCGCCGATGACCCCGTTCTCGGCCGCGGCGTTCGTCTTGCTCGGCCTTGTGGCCGGCACGTATGGCACGATCGTCGGCGTCGGCGGTGGCATTTTTATCGTGCCGGTACTGCTCATGCTGCACGTGCCGCCCAAAGAAGCAGCTGGCACCTCGATGGCGGTCGTGTGTGCGAACGCACTCTCCGGATCGGTAGCGTTCTTGCGTCAACGCCGCATCGATCTTCGTTCGACTGCTATCTTCGCAGTGGCCGGTATCCCCGGCGCCGTGGCGGGCGGCTTTGCCGATCAAATCGTGCCGCCCAAGCTCTTCAGCATGTTGTTCGCTGCGCTGCTGACGATTGCAGGCGTTCGGTTTTTGCTGCGTCCAGGCCATGGCGGCGACGGCACACCGGCCATCGCTGACCGCGCGGTGACCGCCGGTTTTCGACCTGGCTGGGCTATCGCGATCGGCCTGGTTGCGGGATTTTTTGCAAGCGTCTTGGGCGTGGGCGGCGGCATCATCTATGTGCCGACAATGTCTTACCTGTTTGCGTTTCCCGCGCACGTCGCGACCGCGACCTCCACATCGATCATCGCGCTCACTGCGCTCGTGGCGACAGCTTCGCATACGTTCTACCACGATGTCCGATGGCTCGCGGCGGTATTGCTTGCAATTGGGGCTGTGGCCGGGGCGCAACTCGGTGCACGTATCGCGCCTCGAATCCGCGCGCCGGGTCTCTTGCGGCTCTTCGCCCTCGCGATGCTGCTCACTGCGGCCTGGCTCTTCTACCGCGCGCTTGCGCCACCAGGCGCCGCGGGCGCCTGAAGTTCGTAGCGGTGGTCGAAGCGACCGGGCATATCATCACTTGGGCCTGTCCACGTGCGTTGAAATCCAATGTGCTCTAACAAAGCGATCGATGCAGCGTTTTCCGTGTCGACCGTCGCGCGTACCCACCGCACGCCGAATTCCTCAAACAAAAACCGCACGAGCCGAGCGCACCCCTCTTTGCCATAACCCTGGCGCCAGTGATCGGCAAAGATAGTGTAGCCGATCAAGGACGAACTCCCCGTGATTGTCGCCTGCATGGTGCCGACGTATGGGCCACCCGTGAGACGCACGGCATAGTTCAACCAGACTTCGCTACCGTCCGGTGAGCGACGCGCCGCAAACCGTGTGAAACGCCGCTCTAACTCAGCGACGCTCGTTGCACGGTGCGAACGCGGCTCATACGACCACATCCGTTCATCCGCATGCCGCTCGTACAAAAGCTTGGCATGTGACGGATGAATCGGCTCAAGCGTCAGGCGCGCCGACCGCAGCGCCTGGTTCAGGTCCGGCGCATGGCGAGACATCAGATCGTTAGGCGTGCTGGTCGGCGGGTCCGCGCCAGCGCCGGTAGATTTCGTGCGAGACGCCCAGCGCGTCGAGCGCTTTCCCGACGCTGTGATTGACGATGTCGTCAACGGTCTTCGGCATGCTGTAGAAGCCTGGAATGGGCGGCAAGATGACCGCGCCCAATTCCGCGAGCTGGGTCAATGTGCGCAGATGACCGAGATGGAGCGGCGTTTCGCGGATGAGCAGCACGAGCCGGCGGCGCTCTTTGAGGCAGACGTCGGCGGCACGCACGAGCAGCGTGTCGTTGAGCGAGTAGGCGATAGCTGCTGCCGTCTTGATCGAACAGGGTGCCACGACCATGCCGGCCGTTTGGAACGATCCGCTGGA
>JAFANK010000263.1 GCA_019232725.1 Vulcanimicrobiota bacterium
TTGAACGCCTCCTCAAGAGGCTCGGGCAGCGGACCAAACACGCCGTTCAATGCTTCGCGCAGTTTGCCCAAGAGACGCCGAGCGACGAGCGCAAGCGTTCGAACGGGCAGTGATGGAAACGGCCGGAAGGTTGTCTGCAACCGAGACATCATGGGCCTGCCATCTTCAACGGCAAGCATCCCAAGGCCCCTTGCCCTACGCGCGCTGTGACGGCTCCTGGACTTGGCCTTTCATGGCCGGGTCGATGTCTGGGCCCTCATTGGGCCGCAGGCCGAGCAGCACGTCGCGGACAGTCGCCTCAGCTTCTTGGGCGGCCCGATGCTTTTGCTCAAATCGCTTCGCAAGGAAGTTCTTCGATTGCGACCGTGCGTTCTCAGCGATCCGCTCGCTCAGGTCCGCTTGTTCCTTGAGCGCGCGCGCAGCGGCCCAGAGCGCCGCTTCCAGGCTCTCGCTCTTCTGCTCCCACAAGGTCTGCTCCGAATACGCGTGCCCGACGCGGCAGCGATAGCGCTCGAGCGTATCATCGCGCAGTTGCCACAACGTGCCTTGACACTCGGGGCAGACGAAAGGCGATGGGACCCCGAACGGCTCGTCATCGGGCATGCCATTGGTGTCCAGGTCCGGGCGGGCATTTTTCCCCACTGCGCCGTTCGATCGCGTATCCTGAGCGTTGCCGACTTCCTCCAGGTACGCGGCGATGGCCGATGCGCTCAGCACCGAGCCCGCTTTGCCGGTGATGATCGCGTTGCGCGGCATCTCGGCGAAAAGCGCTTCTTGTGGCTCTTGCGCGACCGTGCGACCACCCTGTTTGGCGATGCTGAGCAATCCCGCAGTGCCGTCGTCGAGCAAGCCGGAGAGCACGACACCCATCGCACGTCGACCCGCTGCCTGCGCTACGCTGCGGAACAAAACATCGATCGACGGACGGCTTGCGTTTTCTTTCGGACCGTTGATGACACCGACGCGGCCATCATTGACGATCAGATGCCGGTCCGACCGAGCGACGTAGACATGACCCCGTTCGATCTTCTCACCATCTTTAGCGTAGACCGCGCGCAACCGCGTGGTGCGATTGAGCAGCGCGGGTAAGATACTGGTCCGGTTCGATGGGAAATGAATCACGACGAAGTACGCCATGTCCAGATTTGGCGATACCTTCGCGAGAATCTCGATCAGGGGGTCTAGCGCGCCCGCCGAGCCGCCGATCGCGATGATGTGCCGTGGGACGGCCATTCCATAGGTGTACCCAACCTACGCTGGGCGGAACACCAAAAGCGTCCCAAAAGGCGTGCCGTCAGTCGCCAGTTTCCGCACCTCGACCGCGAACCGTTTCTTTTCCTTGACGACGGTGAGGTCACCATTGTCATGCGAGGACTGGAGCACACGGTCAAGACCGAGCTCCTTGCCTGCTTTGAGGAAACGCATCCGTTCCGGATCGCCAAGACGCAACTTGCGGAAGGCCTCGTTCGCAAAAGCCGATTTGCCTTGGACATCAATCGCCGCGACCGCCAAATCAAGCCCGTCGACGACGGCAGCCAGTTCTTTGCGTTTCTGCTCCCCAAGCACGCGCTGCTCTTCTTGGGTGGTCACCATGGTCTGCAGCTCGCGCGTGCGCGCCTCGAGCTCGTCGTTGGTCGTGTTGAGCTCTTCGACCGTGGCTTGCAGCTCTTCATTGAGCGTCTCGAGCTCTTCGTTGGTCGCCTGCATCTCTTCATTGAGCGTCTCGATCTCTTCGGTCGACGACTCTGACTCTTCGACCGTCAGCTGCAGACGCTCCACCGACTCCCGCAGGGTGAAATTCGAATCCATGAGATCTTTATTCGCCCGCAGTAAGGTGTCGCGCTCTTCGATCATCTGCTTCTCGTGTTTTTGCAGCTGTTCCACGAGCGTCTTCTGATCGCGCAATTCCGTCGCCGCCTGCACTTGGCTCACCACCTTTTCCGAGCTGTCTGCCACGAGCAGCACTGCGACGCCCGCCGTCCCCGCTTTATCGGCGTAGCAAAACACTTGGAGATAGCGCGGATGCTCCGCATCGGCCATTGCAAGTTCCTGGCCCACAGACCCGCGCTGCTCCATACGAAACGCCGCATCGATGACCGAGCGCAGCTTCTGTGCCGGCAACGAGCTCGCGAGGTGGACCAGGTCCTCACCGATCGCCACGCTGCGGATGTTCAGCATCTCACGAGCGGCGTTGTTGATCGCTTGGATGTCGTAATGGCGATCAAGCACGACCACCCCAAGCTGGGATTGCATGAGGACGTCGCCCGCCTGCTCGCTGACGTTTAAGCGATGTTGGCGTTCGACGGGCGGATGGGCCATGCCGATGATCGGCTGACGTTGGGCCACGGTCGGATATGCGTGTTTGTCTTCGGCGAGCGGCATATTCGCCCGGTCGCCATAACGCCTGTAGATCTTGAGCGCCGGTTGGATGTTTTCGAAGTAATTAGGCAGCGGCGTCGTCGTCTCAGATTTTCCCAAAACGAGATACCCATCCGCCCGGATGGAAAAAGCGAAAAATTGCAGCGCGCGCTGCTGCAGCTCTTTCGTGAAATAGATGAGCACGTTGCGGCAGAGCGCCAAATCGATGCGCGGGAAGGGCGCACGTTGTGCGAAATCATGCTGGCCGAACACGGTCATGGAACGGATGCGCTTGCTGACCTCGTAACTGCCGTCCACGCCGACGAAGTACTTTTTGAGCATGTCCTCAGGGACTTCTTTGAGTGCATCGGCCGAGTACAGACCGCGGCGCGCGAAGGAAATCGCGTTCTCGTCCAGATCGGTCGCGAAGATGCGCACGATGAGGCCTTCCGAGCGCTCGGGCAGACATTCCGCCACCAAGATGGCAAGGGAATATGCCTCTTCACCCGTGGCGCAGCCGGCCGACCATAACCGGAGCTCCTTCGAGTTCTTGGAAGCATAACTGATAAGCTGCGGCATGACGGATTCGCGCAGAGAGCGGAACAGTTCGGGATCCCTGAAGAACTCGGTGACTTTGATCAGAAAACTGCTGACGAGTCGCTGGTATTCTTCGGGATGGACCTTGAGGTGGTCCATGTATTCCGAGAGCGACTGACAGCCCGTGGCCGCCATGAGGCGCGACAGCCGGCGCAAAATCGTCGGCGTCTTGTAGTTGGAGAAATCGAAGCCTATGTTCTCACGGATATTGGTCAAGAGTGACCGCAAGAGCGTTCGTTCCGTCGGCTCTGCGGGCATATAGCCGCCGCTCAGCAGATCGTGCAAGATGGG
>JAFANK010000230.1 GCA_019232725.1 Vulcanimicrobiota bacterium
CGAGCGGCGGCGATGCCAAGTAGTTCGCGCGAACGAGGGGATGGATGCGGCCTTCGAAATTGCGATTGCCCGAAAGCACAGCGCACGCGACGAGCTCGTGCTCCGTGATGCAGTTCGCGATAGGCTCATCCAGCGGACCGCTATTGCCGATGCAGGTCGTGCAACCATAGCCAACCGTGTAAAACCCAAGTTGCTCGAGATACTTCGTGAGCCCGGCCTTCTGCAGATACTCGGTCACGACTTGAGAGCCGGGTGCAAGGCTTGTCTTCACCCACGGCTTGGAGCGCAGCCCCTTTTCCACGGCTTTTTTCGCGAGCAGACCGGCCCCGATCATGACGCTCGGGTTTGACGTGTTCGTGCAGCTTGTGATCGCCGCGATGACGACGGCTCCATCGTGTAGCTCGAGGTTGTCGCCGCTTGCGCCGACGTAGCTCGCCCTACGCCGGATGCTCGGCACGGTCGCAACGCCGCCGCCCTCACCGACCATGCGCTCGACGGCCTGCACTGGCGTCCGCACAGGACCGCGGCCTTTGACAAACGCCTCGAGGGCGCTCTCAAACGAGCTCTTCGCGATGCGTAGCGGCACGCGGTCTTGTGGTCGCTTCGGACCGGCAAGGGACGGTTCGACTGAACCAAGATCGAGTTCGAGCACGTCGGTGAACAACGGATCGGGCGAGGCATCCGTGCGGAACAGCCCTTGAGCTTGCGCGTAAGCCCGCACGAGTTCGAGATGCGACTCCGAACGCCCGGTCAGCTTCAAGTACTCAAGCGTCGCGTCATCGATCGGAAAGATCGCGCACGTCGAGCCATATTCGGGCGACATGTTGCCGATGGTCGCGCGATCGGCCACCGAGAGCGCGCTCAGGCCTGGGCCGAAGAACTCGACGAACTTGTTGACGACGCCGCGCTTGCGCAGCATCTCCGTCACGGTAAGCACGAGATCGGTGGCGGTAGATCCATCGGGAAGTCGCCCGGTGAGCCGAAAACCGATGACCTCCGGCACGAGCATGGTCAGCGGCTGGCCGAGCATCGCCGCTTCGGCTTCAATGCCGCCCACGCCCCAGCCGAGCACGCCGAGCCCGTTCACCATGGTCGTGTGCGAGTCGGTGCCGACGAGCGTGTCAGGATAGGCAAGCGTCTCGCCCTCGCGCCGTTCTTCGACGACCACACGCGCGAGATACTCGAGGTTCACTTGGTGCACGATGCCGGTATCGGGCGGCAAAACCGCAAAGCGGTTGACCGATTGCTGCGCCCATTTTATCAGTTCGTAGCGTTCCCGATTGCGTTCGAACTCGAGATCTGCGTTGATCCGAAACGCGCCGATGTTGCCCCATGCATCCACCTGCACGGAGTGATCGATGACGAGTTCAACATCTTGCAGCGGGTTGATGTGCTTGGGGTCGCCGCCGAGGCGGGCCATCGCGTCGCGCATCGCGGCGATGTCGACGACAGCGGGAACGCCGGTGAAATCTTGCAGGAGCACGCGAGCTGGCTGCATGGCGATGTTGGTCGCACGCACGTGTTTCGGGTGCCACGAAGCAAGTGCTTCGATGTGCGCCGCGGTGACCGACCGCCCGTCTTCGCGCCGCAGCAGGTTTTCCAGCAGCACCTTGAGCGAGAACGGAAGCTGGGATGGATGGCCGATGCCGGCGCGCTCGAGTACGGGCAAGCTGTAATACGCCACTGTGCGGTCGCCGGCCGCGAACGTCGCCTTGGTTTTAAATGTGTCCATCATTGTGAGCGCCTTCGGCGTGCAACGCGTGCGGTCCGTGCTTGGTCAACTTGCTGGTCCGGCCGAGTAGCCAGGCAAACCGTCGAAATTGTACAGGTGTTCGGTCTTGATGAAATCGTAGCCCGCTTGGTCGATGCGGCGTAAGAGTTCCAACACGTCGCCATGATCGAACGTGCCGCCGTCTTTGGCCAGATATCGCGCGCGCCAATGGTCGGTGCAAAACGTCTCGGGCAGACCGTTTGGCCACACAACCGTGCCGCGGTTGAACACCGCTTGGAGTCGCGCCCGGTCGCCGCCCAGCGTGGCGAGTGCGGCGCCCAAGTCGTCGGGCTTGCCCTTCGTCCAGTCCAAGTAGACGTCGACGCCGACGAGCGTCTTCTTCTGCGGCGCCGCGGCTTTGGTGGCAGCCGCAACTGCTTTGGTCGAGCCTGCCGGACCATATTTCGCTGCGGGCAGGGTGACCGGCGTCTGCCCCATACGGGCGACCACCGCGCGTGCAAATTCGCTCGTGCCTACTTTTTCGCGGCTGACGCCTTCCTTATAGATGTCATACGTATGAATGCCGTCTTCGATCGTTTTCAGCCACGCGTTTTGCACGCGCGCGGCGACCTCGATTTGCCCGATATGCAAGAGCATGAGCACCGCGCCTTGCAAGAGGCCTGACGGATTGGCAAGGTTCTGACCCGCTCGACGCGGTGCCGAGCCGTGAATGGCCTCGAACATTGCCGCCACATCGCCGATGTTGGCAGAACCCGCGAGCCCGACGGAACCGGCGATCTGCGCCGCGACGTCAGAGAGTATGTCACCGTACAGATTAGGCAGCACCAGCACGTCAAACGCCTCCGGCGTGTCGGAGAGCTTGGCCGAGCCGATGTCGACGATCCAGAACTCGTGCTCGAGATCTGGATACTGTGCGGCGATCTCATCGAAGATCTTATGAAATAAGCCGTCGGTGATCTTGAGGATGTTGTCCTTGGCGAAACAGGTGACTTTCTTGCGCGCGTTGGCCCTGGCATATTCAAACGCGAAGCGTACGATTTTCTCCGTGCCCGGTCGCGAGATGAGTTTCAGCGCCTCGGTCATCTGCTGCGTTTGGCGGTACTCGATGCCGCCGTAGACATCTTCTTCGTTCTCGCGCACGATGATGACGTTCATGCCCGGATATTTGGTCTCGACGAACGGGTAGTACGCGACTGCCGGACGGACGTTTGCATACAGACCGAGCGCGGTGCGCGTGGTCACGTTGAGGCTCTTGTACCCGCCGCCTTGTGGCGTCGTGATCGGCGCTTTCAAGAACACCCTGGTGCGCCGCAGCGATTCCCAGGCGCTCGGGGCGATGCCGCTGGGGTTGCCCGCAAGGTAGACCTTCTCACCGATCTCGATCTCTTCGATATCGAGTTGCGCGCCGCCGGCCATGATGATGTCGAGCGTTGCGCGCATGATCTCGGGCCCGATGCCATCGCCGTAGGCGATCGTGATGGGCGTTTTGTTCGTCATAGCGTTCCTTTACGTCACGTCGCTTTTGGTGAGGCAGTTCCGGCCGTTGCGGTCTTTGTTCCTTTGGTGGGCCCCACCAATGGCGCAGCACAGCAGGGCCGAACGGCCGCGACGGGCAAACTGCGGGCCACTGATGAACCAAGGCAACTACGTAGCGGCCTCGTTTCCGCTTCTGCGCTATGCCACAGGCGCGATCGACTGGTTCCGCAATCAAGCCATCGATGCGAATGCGATAGCGGTCGCGGCGGTCACACCCGACGGAACGATGCGCGCACCGCAGCGCGGTGATAATTTGCGCAGCGACTTGGAGTGGATCGTCGCGCTTGATTTGAGCAAAGCGCGTATACCGCGCGCCGTCGCAGTGGCCACGTTCGCGCGTGAGGGCGGCAAGACGCTCGCAAGCGTGCCGAAGATGCCCGCATCGTGATCGTCGCCATCGGGCGTGAGCTCGGGTCTGGCGGACGCGAGGTGGGCGAGTTGATCGCCGAACGCCTGGGCGTCGAGCTGCTCGACAAACAGATCGTGGATCTGGTCGCCGCGCGGCTAGGCGCGCCTGCTTCCTACGTCGAGGCACATGATGAGCACGTGGAAGGGTTCGTCGACCGGCTTTTCCGCGTCATCACCTCGGCGTATCCCGAGGCGTATGCGGCCGAAGGAATCCCGGATTGGTCAGAAGAGCGACTGGTCGAGCTTACTGGTAGCATCATCAAAGAGCACGCCGCCACGCATTCGCTCGTCGTGATCGGTCGCGGCGCGCCGCTGTTGCTGCGTGACCGGCGCGACGCCGTTCGGGCGTTCATCACAGCGCCCTTCGACGTGCGCGTGCAGCGCGTGCAAGCCCGCACAGGGTGTGCGCTTGACTTCGCCGCGCGCGAGGTGAAAAAATCCGACCAGCATCGGCTCGCCTACATGCGCCAGCATTACAACGTGGATTGGCGCGATCCCGGACTCTACGATATCGTGCTCAACACGGAGCATCTTTCGCCGGAGGCCGCTGCCGAAATGATCATCGCCGCCGGCAATCGTTTGCCGGTCGCATCGCGGTGACGCACCACGTAGAACGTTAAGAACGTCGTGGGTTAGGAGCGGACGACAGCGAGCGCTGGGCCGGCGCCGATCGCGCACACCGCAGCGCTATCCCAACGCAGCCGTTCGCGCAAAAACGCGTTGAACTCGCGGGCGCCGATCCGCTGGAGCTGCGCCAGCTCCTCGCTCGGCGTCACGAGCTTTTGATCGAAGAGCGCGAGCTCCGCGTACCGTGCGGCATTGGACATGTTCCACTCCGCCATCAGATCGATCTGTGCGCTCAGCGCATCTTTGCCGCGTGCGACCTCGTCGCGCGAAAAACCGCGCTCGACCGTGCCGGCCAAAATCGCCTTCGTTTCGCGCATGGCTGTCACGGCGCGTCCTCGTCCGACCGCTGCCATGGCACTCATCACGCCGACTTGCGAATAGAAATCGAGCGTGGCATAGACGTCGTAGGCCAAGCCAAGCCGCTCGCGCAGACCATCCCACAGCCGGCTGCCGTCACCGTCACCGATGAGCGTTTGCGCAAGCTGCGTCTTCAGGACAGCATCCTGACCATCCGGATATGACGGTGTCGTCGTGGAGATCGAGAACCATACTTGCTGGCTGTTCGCACGGCGCAACACCTTCGAACGACGGCTATGCCGCACTTCGAGGGTTCGCGGATCGATCCACGGCCGCCGCGGCATGCGGGCCTGCGCTGTGCTGCGCCACTCGCCGAAGAAACGCTCAGCGAGCGCGATCATCTCGTCAGTGGAGAGCGGGCCTGCCATGCTCAGCACTGAGTTGTGCGGATGGAAGTACCGGCGATGGTAATTGCGGATATGATTGCGAGTGATCTCACGGACGCTTGCCGGCGTGCCACCGGTGTCGCGGCCCATCGGGTGCTTCCCCCAGATCGTCTCGTCGGCCAGTGTCTCGATGCGTTTGCTTGGATCGACGTCGCAATCTCGTAGCTCCTCGATGACTACCTGACGTTCGGTCTCAAGGTCTGCCCCGTCAAACCTCGGCCGCTGGACGACGCTTGCGACCAGGCGTAGGGCTTCCTCGGCCTTGCGCATCGGAACGGTGCCGGCGATGGAGATGATCTCTTTGCTCGTCGTCGGATCGAAGCGGTTACCGCAACGCTGCATGGTGGCGGCGATGTCGCTGCGCGTGAAATCTTCCGTCGACTTGAAGATGAGATGTTCGAGGAAGTGGGCCAGGCCGGGCGTCTTCGGCGGATCGTACACGGAGCCGGCATGTACCGCCAAGGCGATGCTGAGACTGCGGGCGTTGGGCATCGACGTCGCGACAACTCGAAGCCCGTTGCTCAGCCTGACGAGGGCGGGCGTTGGATCGGGTTGGCGGCGCATGGCGGCGTGGGCTTTCCTGGGGTCGAGGGTGATGAGCGGGCGTGGGTCCTATCACGCGCCCGGACTGGAAGTATTCGACGGGTCCCCTCCTGGTCCGCGCGCTCAAGGGACGAAGTTATAAGGGGGGACGTCCCGTCTAGGGGATTCTTTACAGTCGGCTGGCTTAGTGCAGTGCGATGCCGGTCGGATTTATCAAGGTGGTGTTCGGGCCGCTGACCGCGCCGTTGGGGAAAGGACCGGCGCAGCCCACGCCGCCACCGATGTTATTGCCAGCGAACGTGGCCTCATATCCAGGTGAGCCGCCGAACGCCGAATTGACGACGAACAACGTGCCCTGCGCGTTCACGGCGATGCCGGTCGGATTGTTGACGCCGGTATTCGGTCCGCACAAAATATTCGACGGCGCTTTGTCGCCGGAGAGCGGCTGCGAGAAGATGAGCACGGCATCAGGAACGCCGAGCGCGTTATTGATGGCGACGTAGAGACGGCCGGCTGCGTCGAATGCGATACCTTGCGGATCCGCCAGCAACGTGTTCACGCCTGCGATCGTGGCAGCCGGCGGCACATTGCCGTTGGCCGTTTTTGGAAATTCCTCGATGCTGTTGCCGGTCTGGTTGGCGACCCAGATGTTCCCAGTCGCATCGAGGGCGATGTAACCGGGAGTCGAGAGACCGG
>JAFANK010000079.1 GCA_019232725.1 Vulcanimicrobiota bacterium
TCTTCGTTGGTCCAGTTGACGACCTCGATCGGCGCGTTGGTCGCGAAGCGAGCGTCATTGAGCGTGCGTAGCACTTCAGGCCCACACAAAACGCCAACCACACCATCGAACTTGCCGCCGGTCGGCTGAGTGTCTAAGTGGCTGCCCACCGCAATTGGCGGTAGCGACGGATCGCGGCCCGGCCGCCGCGCAAACATGTTTCCAAGCTCGTCGACGCTCACGCTGCAACCAGCTTGCTCGCAGGCGGCGCGGAACCACTCGCGCACCTCGCGATCGAGATCAGTCAGGGTAAGCCGGCAGATGCCACCCTTCGGCGTGGCGCCAATCTTCGCCGTCTCCATGATGCTGTCCCACAGCCTTGCTGAGTTAATCGCAAGGTTGGATGCCAGCGCGCTCATTCGGCGGCGACCTGACGGAGCGGATTATTCGGATGCTCGTTCCAGGTAATCTTGGGTCCGCTCATCGGCTGCGGCTCCATAGTGATACAACCATCGACCGGGCAGACATGCAGGCAGAGATTGCAACCGACGCACTCGGCATCGATGACCTCATACCGACGGCGGCCGTCTTCACGCAAAGCGGCGATGGCCTGATGCGACGTGTCCTCACAGGCTATGTAACAAAGCCCGCAACGAATGCACAGGCCAGGATCGATGCGGGCGATCGTCTTCCAGTTGAGATTTAGGTCGCTCCAATGGACGTAGTTGGCTGTCGCCCGCCCACGAAAATCTTCGATGCCGCGATAGCCTTTCACATCCATCCAATTCGAGAGCCCATCGATCATGTCACTAACAATTCGAAAGCCGTAGTGCATAGCGGCACTGCACACCTGCACAGTCCCGGCCCCGAGCGCGATAAACTCTGCTGCATCTCGCCAGGTTCCAATGCCGCCAATCCCGGAAATTGGCAGCCCGGGGAGGCCGCGCGCAATATCGGCGACCATATGCAGAGCGACGGGCTTCACCGCCGGACCGCAATAGCCGCCATGCGTTCCTTTTCCATCCACCACCGGCTCCGGCGCCATCAGGTCGAGATCGACCCCGGTGATCGATTGCAGCGTGTTAATCAGGCTCACCGCATCAGCACCACCCCGTTTAGCTGCTTCCGCCGGCGCCAGAATGTTAGTGATGTTCGGGGTAAGCTTGACGATAACCGGCAAGCGCGAGTGCTGCTTGCACCAGTTCGTGACCATTTCGACGTACTCGGGCACCTGCCCAACGGCGGAGCCCATGTTTCGCTCAGACATCCCATGTGGGCAGCCGAAGTTGAGCTCGACGCCATCGCAGCCAGTGTCTTCGACTTGAGTGAGGATTTGCTTCCAGCTTTGCTCCACACACGGAACCATCAGGCTCACGACCAGCGCACGGTCCGGCCGGTCGCGCTTGACTTGGCGGATCTCGGCGAGATTGACATCGAGTGGCCGGTCGGTGATGAGCTCGATGTTATTGAACCCAGCGAAGGGCGAGCCCTTGTAGCGCACGGCGCCGTAGCGGCTGCATGTGTTAACAATCGGCGGATCCTCGCCAAGTGTCTTCCACACAACGCCGCCCCAGCCTGCTTCAAACGCACGCACCACATTATACGCCTTATCGGTGGGTGGTGCGGAGGCGAGCCAGAACGGATTGGATGATCTAATGCCGGCGAATGTGGTGGCAAGGTCGGCCATGGCGTGCTCCAGCTTGCTCAGCCCGCAAGGTAACGATGGATGGCTTCGGCGGCGAGTTTGCCGTCCTGCACCGCTCGCACGGTTAGGTCTTCACCCGCGACGCAGTCACCTCCAGCATAGACGCCCGCGATCGACGTAAGCCTGTCGGCATCGACCCGAATGCGCCCCTCTTCCACGACCAGCGCCACGCCGTCTGGCATTCTGAGGGGATCGGGCACGAAGGTCTGACCAATGGCTTTCAACACAGTATCGGCCTCGATCACAAAACGCTCGCCGGTGACGGTGAGGCGTCCAGCGTCGTCAGCGCGCGTGCGTTCGAATTCAACACCAGTGACGGCGGGGCTGCCAAGCAGGCGGGTCGGCGTCGCCCAGTGACGGATCACCACCCCATTGACCTGCGCCCACCGCTGCTCTTTGCCGGTTGCCGACATATGTTCGGGTCCGCGGCGATAAACGATGGTGACCTCTTCAGCACCGAGCAACCGAGATTGCGTAGCAGCGTCAATCGCCGTATTGCCTCCGCCAATCACCACAACACGACGGCCGATAGTTGGGGGCGCATCAGGGCCCGCCTGTCGCAGCTCGGCGATGAAATCGACCGCGTCGCGCACCCCAGCGAAGGTCTCACCCAGCGCATCGAGGGCGCGTACGCCAGCGAGACCCAAGCCCAAGAACACGGCGTCGAAGGTGCGTCGTAAGCTCGCGAGATCGAAGTCACTGCCAAGGCTTTTCTCATGCTCGATGGTGACGCCGCCCACAGAAAGGATGAAATCGACCTCGCGTTGGGCGAAGTCGTCGACCAGCTTGTAAGCGGCTATACCATATTCGTTGAGACCGCCTGGCTTAGGCTTGGCATCGAAAATGACGGCGTCGTGTCCGTGCAAGGCCAGGCGATGCGCGCAAGCAAGTCCGGCGGGCCCCGCACCGACCACGGCGACGCGCCGCCCGGTTGTCGGCGCCCGCGTGAACGGTGTGGGCTCGTGGTGCATCAGCCAATCGGTCGCGTGCCGCTGTAGCGCGCCGATTTCAATCGGCCTGCCTTCCTCGGCATTGCGCACGCAGGCTTGTTGGCACAGCACTTCCGTCGGACAGACACGCGCGCAACTGCCTCCGAGAATATTTTCAGCAAGGATCGTGTGCGCGGAGCCACGTAGATTGCCGCTGGCGATCTGGCGAATGAACTGCGGAATATTGATCGCTGTCGGACACGCCTCGACACAGGGAGCGTCGTAGCAGAAGTAGCATCGGCTCGCTTCGACGAGCGCCGGATGATGATCGAGCGGCGGGTGTGCCTCCGCAAACACCGACGCGAGCCGCGTCCGATCCAAATAGGAGGCACTCTCGCCCATATCCTTCATTCCACCCCGACCTGCGACACTGCACCGCATGAAAGATCGTTCAT
>JAFANK010000093.1 GCA_019232725.1 Vulcanimicrobiota bacterium
GGTTGACCAGAACCAACAGCCGGAAAAGAAATGGTACGATCGCGCCGATGAGAATCGCGTTGACCGGTGTGTGGTAGCGCTGCGAAATCCGCCTGATACGTTGGCTGAAAGGTATGCCGCCGTCGCGGGCAAGCGCATAGGCCACACGAGCACCCGCTCCCTGCACGGCAGTACCGCAGCTAAAAAACGCGACGATGATCATGACCAAAAAGAAATCTTGCAACCAAGCGGGTAGTGCTAACAATACCGTGTTGATCCCGCCGGACACCACGGGACCGATGCCCGATGCAGGCGTGGCGAGCAATAGGCCGAGTACTAACACGAACGACGCGATACCGCCGTACAACAGCGCGTTGCGCATCGCTTTCGGGACTTGGCGTTGCGCGTCAAGCGTCTCCTCGGAGATCGCGCCGGCGGATTCAAACCCATAGAAGATGTAGACGTTTGCGAGCACCGCGACGAGTGCGGCACCGGTCCACCAGTCGCCGTGAAAGTCGACACCCATTGGATTGGTCGCCAGTCGCTCGACATTTTCTGACGAAAAGATGAAGCCAAGTCCGCGGTGGAAGCTGTGCCCGGCCAGCGCAAGGAAAACTCCAAACGTACCGATCGTCTCGACGTAGACACCGAAGCGGCCTACCTGACCCATGATCTTGGCTCCGACAGAGTTCATAATGGCGGAAAGCACGATGATGGCGCCGGTGATGGCGAAGATAGTCAGATGATTAGCGGGATCCAGATGCGTGCCGAACCATGTGTTCGCAAGCGCGGCCACATATCCAACGGCGCCGGAATCCACCGACGCAACCGTCGCCAAGAGCGCAAAGCCGTAGATCCACCCGATGAACCAGCCGTACCGTGCGCTTACACTGTATTTGCCATACTGGTACAGCGCGCCGGACAGCGGATACTCACTCGCCAGCTCGCCAAAGACGAGCGCCACGAGCAGCATTAGGCCGACCACGATCGGCATCGTCCAGATATAGCGCGGGCCGCCTGTGCCAAGCCCGAGCGTGTACAGCGAGTAGATGCCGACCATCGGGCTCAAATAGCTGAACGCGACCGAGAAATTGTCGAAGAGCGAGAGCACCCGCGACAATTCCTGGCGGTAGCCGAGAGCGGCGAGCCGCTCGCCCTCTGAGCCCCGGTCGGCTTTCAGTGTGCGGCCCAGGCCCAAGAAGAGATGCGCCAGCCTTCCGGCAGCTTGCGCATGACCATGGTGAAGATCGAACCATCCTCAAGCATCGGCTTGCCGTGCTGCTTGTACGTGTATCGTGTGGGGACAACGACGTACGCCCGGTCGCCTGTGATATCGACATGCCAAGGTTTGCCGAGCGTGATGTTGTTGTCGGAAATACCCGCTTGCTTTATCACCTGTTGAAAAGCACGTGCCCAATCCGCACATGCGGTCGGACCCTGCCACTCGTGCGGTGGGAAGTCGTCGATGATCCAGGCGGGCGACGCGCACGCGCGGACCGATGAGGCTAAGTTGCCGGTGTTCACGCCATTCAGGAATTGGCGTGCCGTCGCCAGGACGAGGCCTTGCTCGGATGCCGACGCCACGCGAGCGCTCAGCGCGGCAAACACAAACGCGGCTAGCACAAAACGAAACAGTCTACAGCGCATAATCCCTCCGATGAAGAGCAGCACGCGGCAAAGTTCTTGCTCGCTTGCGTCTTCTCCCCGGCGTGTGGCCTCGAGCGAACCGGGTACAAGTCAGGTATGAAAACCACCTGGAAACCCCACGAAAAGCACGGCCGGCTGACCGCGCAAAGCGACTTGCCGGACAGCGTCTATGCGTTTCCCAGACAACGTAAGGAGCCGCTCACCGACGCGCGGCATGTGCGTAACGCAGTAGCGCGTTTCGATCAGGTGACTGGCGTCGCGCAATCGGATCGCAAGCTCGCGTTTGCCAACATCAAAAAGGCGGCGAGGCACTACGGCGTGGAGGTTTCCGAGTCGTCGGCAGACGAGCTTGGCGCCCACCCACAGACGCACCGAAGCGAGCATGCGCGACAAGCGGCGGTAACACGGAAGCGCAGATACGGCCGGCGTGGCACAGCCAAAAAGCATCGGGCAAAACCGGTCGCGCGACGAACGACCACACGAGGTGCGCGCCGTCGGTCGCGTTCGAGCGCGACCTAAGCCGTCAGCTGCCCGGTACTTGCCGGCGCGGCAGTCGTACGCGTCCCTGCGTGCGGCTGCCGCAGATTGCCATGGCTGCGATCTCTACAAGCACGCCACGCAAACCGTCTTCGGCGAGGGCAAAGTGCGGGCGCCGGTCATGTTCGTCGGCGAAGTGCCGGGCGACGTCGAAGACCTCACTGGCCACGTGTTCGTCGGGCCAGCCGGGCGCTTGTTGCGCAAGGCCATGGAGGCTGCAGGCCTGGATGCGCGCGACGTCTATATGACCAACGCGGTCAAACATTTCAAATTCGTCGAGCGCGGCAAACGCCGCATCCATCAAAAGCCCAAGCGCATCGAAATCCAAGCTTGCCGGCCGTGGCTCGAGGCTGAGATCGATCTGGTCAAACCGCATATCGTGCTCGCGTTGGGCGCGGTCGCGGCAGGGGCGCTCTTGGGCCCGAGCTTCCGGCTCAGTCACCATCGCGGTGAGTTCGTTCGATCGAACACGGGTGCACGCATCATGGCGACGATGCATCCATCTGCGATCCTGCGCGCCCCCGACTCCGCTGCCAGGCGCAAAGCGACGGCGAGGCTTGTAAACGATCTGCGCACAATCGCGCGGAGTTTGCGGCAAAAATAACGACGACGAGAAGGGTTCTTGGTCTGGGACCGCTAGCGTACGGGACCGCGCGACGTGTCGCCCTGGGCACATTCAGGATGCCCGCATTTGCATTCGGTGGCACCCGGAGTCTGATGACGGCACGTATCGCTGCAAAAACTTGGACTCGTGCTATGTTCGGGAACCGTGCACCGGCAGAGTTTGTTGTCACATTTGGAAAGCGCCAAAGTATCCACTCCTTGCAAAACGTCTGTCCATTATGTACCCAGCGCAGCCGATGACCAAGCTGCGGTGGTCGGGGCTCGTGCTTCGGTGCCGCCCGACCTGGGTATCTGCTGAACATGAGCGCCAACCTGCCAGCAGAAGAACGTTGCGCACGTGCGACATGCAACTGCGATATCTCGACATCCTCGCCAAGCGCCTACTGCTGCGATCTCTGTGACGAGCAGCGTGACAAGGCGGGCCGTTGTCAGTGCGGGCACCCTGCCTGCGGTGGCGCGCCTGACGCGGCTATCGACCGCAACGTGAGCCTTCGCCGAGGGACGCCGCCCCTCTAAACGAGAACACGCGCACCCTATCCTGAGTCGAGGTAGATGAGGGTGCCTGGATTGCGCTTGCCGATACGGCCGCCATATCCGCCTATGGAGACGCAGTCGGTCGAGGCAATCCCCTCCGGCGAGGGCTGGCAGTACGAACCGAAATGGGATGGGTTTCGTTGCATCGCCTTCAAAGACGGCGCCGAAATCTACTTGCAATCGAAGAATGGCCTGCCGCTCGCACGATACTTTCCCGATGTCGTGGAAGCGCTGCAGGCCGTCAAAGCGCGGCGCTTCGTGTTGGATGGCGAGTTGATCGTCCGCGTCGGCTCGGCCTTGTCCTTCGAAGAGTTGCAGCTGCGGTTGCATCCCGCTTCCAGCCGCGTGCAGAAGCTCGCGAAGGAACATCCGGCCACCTACATCGTCTTCGATTTGCTTGTCGACGACGATGCGCAGCGACTGACAGAATTGGCGTTGCGCCTGCGGCGCCCGAAACTTGAGGCCTTTGCAAAGCGATGGCTCGCCGGCGACAAGCTTCGGCTGTCCAAAGCATCGACGCAGCGATCAGTAGTCGACCGGTGGTTTCGAGCGGCTGGGGGAGCACTTGACGGCGTGATAGCGAAGCGGCTTGACGCCACATATCGATCGGGCGACCGTAAGGGCGCTGTCAAGATCAAGAAGATGCGGACCGCAGACTGTGTCGTTGGCGGCTTCCGGTATGCGAGTAACGCCAAGGTCGTCGGCTCGCTGCTGCTCGGCCTGTATGACGCAGAGGGCAAGCTCAATCACGTGGGCTTCACGTCCGGCTTGAGCGCTCAAGAACGCAAGGCATTGACGGGCAAGCTGCGTCCGCTCATCAAAAAGCCGGGTTTCACCGGCCGCGCGCCGGGTGGCCCGAGCCGCTGGAGCAACGAGCGAACGGATCAATGGGAGCCGCTGCAGACCAAGCTGGTCGTGGAGGTCGCCTACGACCACGTCAGCGACGAACGATTCCGGCATGGCACGCGCCTACTGCGCTTTCGACCCGACAAGTCGCCACGGCAATGCACGATGGAGCAGATCGAGATCAAGTCGGCTGCATCCGTGGCCAAGCTTTCGATATAATAGGAACTTTCTCAAAGGCGATGACCGCTACTCAGGCCACGCTCTCACTAATTGTTGCGCTGGCGCTGTCACTGTGCCGCCCAGCCCATGCGGCGGATGTCCAGGTCCTTCACGCACCTACTGACGTCTGCTCGCTCGTAAGCGCCAAGACCATTACCGCGATTTTCGGGTCCCCTGGAGTGACCCAAACCGCCAATGCAGCGTCGAGCTGCGTTTGGACTCCGTCACCCGAGGCCGCATCGGGGCTCGTTGCCATTGTCATGTTCATCGAATGGCCCGGCCCAAGCGAGGTCACGCGGCTCGCGCAGGCATCCAATTTCGGCGTTGCCGCAATCAGCGCACGGCGGGTGACCGAGCTGCCAGCTGCAGCCATGTGGTTGCAGCCCTCGACGCCCTTGTATGCAGACCACGAACTCCTGGTGCTATCGGGCGGGATGGTT
>JAFANK010000174.1 GCA_019232725.1 Vulcanimicrobiota bacterium
ATCCTTACAAAACGGTGCAGATGTTTTAACGGTAAGCCGCGCGCTCGGCCACCATGACCCCGGATTCACTTTGCGGGAGTATGGACATCTCTTAGCTGGAGCCCAAGCCAAGGTTGCAGCACGCCTTGGCACTGCACTGAACCGAGCCAGGTCGATAAACAAACAGGCAACAAAAGGACTAGGAGCCGTTCCTAACTTCGCGTCGAAAGTGCCAGCAAAAGCGCCAGCACGACGGAAGGCGGAACCGGTTAGTTTCCACGAAACCCTTACGGCATAGCCATCGATGGGGCGTCGCCAAGCTGGTAAGGCACCAGACTTTGGATCTGGCATTCGTAGGTTCGAATCCTACCGCCCCAGCGTCGCTTCCGCGTTGTGATCCGCAGCCCCATACGGTCCGTACAAGCTGGAAGAAGAGGAACGCCTGATTAGGTGACTTCAAGCGGCCGGACGGACGAGCAGATCATCGCTGCCCTCGCGCAGCGTGATTTGAGCGCGCTTGAAGAGCTGTACGAACGCTACAGCAAGGTCGCCTATTCGCTTGCCTATCGAATCGTCGGCGATCGTGGAAGCGCCGAGGATGTCGTGCAGGATGCGTTCCTGTCCGTGTGGCGTCAAGCGCAGACCTACAAGCCAGAACGCGGCAAGGCCCGCACGTGGCTCATGTCGATCGTGCACCACCGCTCTATCGACAGGCTGCGCAGCGGTGCGTCAGCCAACAACACCATCCCCTACGACGACCTGCCGGAATCCGAAGACGACACAAAGCCGAGTATTTGGCAACAGGCCTGGACCCATCTGCGGGGTGATGTCGTGCGGCGCGCATTGGATCGGCTCCCCGCCGAGCAGAAGAAGAGCATCGAGCTTGCCTACTTCTCCGGCTACACGCAGACGGAGATCGCCGAACTGATGGGCGTGCCCCTTGGCACGGTGA
This sequence comes from Vulcanimicrobiota bacterium, assembly GCA_019232725.1. GTDB lineage: Bacteria > Vulcanimicrobiota > Vulcanimicrobiia > Eremiobacterales > Eremiobacteraceae > JAFANK01. The sequence goes on from JAFANK010000174.1 coordinate 932, forward strand.
AGGGACGCATGCGTATCGGCTTGCAGAAATTGCGGGCTATGTTGGACGGTCTAGAGATCGGAGCTTCGAGCACATGATGGATGACGTGCACGTCAGCGAAAACGCCGGAGCGTACGTGCTTGGCGCGTTGAGCGTCGAAGAGGCACGTGCCGTCGAGGCCCACGCGGCAAGCTGCCCGCAGTGTCATGAGGAGATCGCCGGCCTGCAACGCGTCGTGTCCGTGCTCCCGCTCTCATGCGCGAGCGTCGAACCGTCGCCCGATCTCAAAGAACGCGTCTTAGCGGCCACACGCACAGAAGATCACGTCGATGCCATTTTGCGGCGTGCGATCACATCGACGCGAGCGGGCGAACCCAAGCACGACGTTTGGCATCGCTCACTGCCATCGTGGGCCGGCGTCGCGGGATGGTTGGGCTTGGCTGCCGCCTGCATCGTCGCAGGCATGTTCATCGGCATCGCCGACGAGCATCACCGGATGATGACCGCGCTGCAAGCACCCGTGCCGGCGGCCGACGTGGTCGCCGCGCGCAATATCCGCCTGCCAACAGCGAAGACCGCAAGTGAAGCGGGCTATATCGCGGTCAGCGCGGATCAGCTGGATCCACGCGTTCGCTTCATTGGGGAATCCGAAGTCTGGGACCTGAGCGTCAGTCGCATCGGCGAGCGCATCCCCTGCAAGATCATCCAGCCGCCCGATGTCTCGCATGCCATGGTCGTCTCGAACATGCCGATGCCGTCAAAGGCGGGGATGGTGTATCAGGTCTGGCTCGTGCGCAAAGGTAAAGTGCATAAGGGTGGCGTTGTGGCACCGGGAAAAATGACGCAGACTATCATTCCGATGCGCGTGCAAAGCGGTGATGTCATCGCGTTTTCCATGGAACCGCCGGGCGGCAGCGCATCACCGAGCGGGCCATTTGTGATGCAGCAGACGCTCTAGACGTTAGCGATGGCGCTGAAAAATTTCGACTGGGCGACCGTCCGGGTCCTCGGTGACCGCCCGAAGTCCCCACGGGTATTCCTCGGGCTCCTGTCGGACCGTTGCTCCAAGCGACCTCGCCGCATCGAGCGCGGCGACGACTGATTCCACGACGAAGCCTGGAAACGAGCATCCACCGCTTCCGTACGGCTGTGCGCAGCCCGCGTGTGCTGGAAAGACGGCGAAATGAGTCGCGCCCAGTTCGCATGCATAGTGGAGCGTGCCGTCGTCATGGGTCTCTGGTTCAAGCGGTACGCCGATTGCGCGGTAGAACGTAACGGTACGATCAAGCGCAGTAGAAAATAAAATCAGCGCGCCCAGTTCGCTGGCTTTGGCTGCCACCCTAATGTCGCGCTTAGACGGGGATGTCGGCGGAGCGCTGCGCGAGCGGTATATACTTGACACCGCGCGGGCCTACATAATGCTCGCCTGGCCGGATCAGCTTGTTGTTGGCGTACTGCTCGATTAGGTGCGCGCACCAGCCGGTGATGCGGCTCATGGCGAAGACCGGCGTGAAATAGGTCGGCGGTATCCCGAGCGTGTAGTAAACAGACGCGCTATAGAGATCGACGTTGGCATACAGCTTGCGCTGATCCCAGACCGCCTTCTCCATGCGTTCAGTCATATCGACCCACTTGGTCGAGCCGGCGCGCTCACCAGCTTCCTTTGCGATGCGCTTGAGATCAAGCGCGCGTGGGTCATTCGTCTTGTACACCGCGTGGCCGAAGCCCATGATCTTCTCATGCTTGGCGAGCTTGGCGGCGACCCAGCCTTCGATCGCGTCTGGTGTGCCGATCTCCATAAGGTTTGCGATGACGCCTTCGTTGGCGCCGCCGTGCAGCGGGCCTTTCAACGTCGCGACAGCGGAGGTAATTGCGCCGTACATATCGGCGAGTGTTGCCGCCGTGACCATGCTCGCAAACGTCGACGCATTCATGCCGTGGTCGGCGTGGAGCACGAGCGCGGCATCGAGCAGGCGCGCGGCTTGCGGATCGGCCTCTTTGCCCGTGAACATATACAAAAAGTTGGCGGCGGTCGAGAGCTCAGGCTTAGGAGGCAATGGTTCATCGCCTTCGCTCAGGCGATAAAAACTCGCCAAAATGGTTGGGAACACTGCCGTAAGGAGCTTGGCTTTCTCCAGATTAGCCTCAGCGCTGATGTCTTTCGCATTCCGATCGAAGAGGGCCATCGCCGAGACGGTCGTGCGCAGCACGTCCATCGGCGTTGCCGTATCGGGGATCTCGCGCAAGATCTTGATCAAACGATCGGGCAGTGCGCGCCGCTTGCCGAGATCGGCGCTGAACGCCGCGAGATTTGCAGCCGAAGGCAACGCGCCAAACCACAGCAGATACGCGACTTCCTCAAACGTGGCATTGTTGGCGAGATCGTGGATGTCGATCCCGCGATAGACAAGTTCGCCCCGCTCGCCGTCGACGTACGAGATCTTCGTGTCGCCGACAACGACGCCGCGCAGACCGCTCGGGGCCTGCGGCTGCGTGTTTGAGGTCGCAGTCGTCATTATGCGTCACCCTTTCTTGGCTCTACGACCATTCGCGCACGAGCCGAAGGTCCACTCTAACGGCGTCGCCGAAGGCCTGCGCGAAAAGTCTTATTTTGTCGGGCTTCCAAGGAGCATTCCATGCGGAAAAAAGTTACCATCGTGGGCGCTGGGAATGTCGGCGCCACGGCCGCCCATTGGTTGGCGGCAAAGGAGCTCGCCGACATCGTCCTCGTCGACGTCGTGGAAGGCGTACCACAGGGCAAAGCGCTGGATCTGCTCGAGGCGATGCCGATTGAGGGCAGCGACGTCACCGTTACCGGTTCCAACGATTACGCGCCCACAAAAAATTCAGACATCGTGGTCATCACCGCCGGGTTTCCTCGCAAGCCGGGCATGAGCCGCGATGATTTGCTGCGCGCCAACGCGGAGATCGTCGGCGCAGCGACCGAGCAGGCCGTCAAGCTGTCGCCGGAGTGCATCTTGATCATCGTGACCAATCCCTTGGATGCGATGTGCGAGGTAGCGCGCCGGACGAGCGGTTTTCCACGCGAGCGCGTCATCGGCATGGCGGGCGTGCTCGACTCAGCACGTTTTTCCACCTTTATCGCGACCGAGCTGGGCGTCAGCGTGGAAAACGTCCACGCGTTCGTGCTCGGCGGGCACGGCGACCAGATGGTGCCCCTGCCCCGGTTCTCAACGGTTGCCGGCATTCCGATCACGGAGCTCATGGACGGGGCCACGATCGAGCGCCTCGTGAAGCGCACCGCCGGCGGCGGCGGCGAGATCGTCGCCCTGCTCAAGACGGGGAGCGCCTACTATGCCCCGTCTCGGTCCATCGCGGAGATGGTCGATGCCATCCTCAAGGACAAACACAAGATTTTGCCTTGCGCAGCCTACCTGCAGGGCGAATTCGGCATCCGCGACCTCTTTGTGGGTGTCCCCTGTAAAATCGGCGCCAAGGGCCTGGAAAGCATCCTGGAGGTCAAGCTGAGCTCACAGGAACAGGCTGCCCTAGCCAAGAGCGCTGAGGCCGTCAAGGAGCTCGTTGGAGCCCTAGGGTAACTAAAACGCGGGACATGCGAAAGCCTGATAGCGCGGGGGGAGTACGCCTGTCACAGCTTTGTTACCGATGCTGTCTTATAGCTGATTCGCGCGGGGCGCAAGCATGGTGGCTGCATGACGAGTCTATCGTGAGGTGGCGCGCGATTCGCGGAGGTCGAGAGGCTTTTTGAAACGCGCGACCAGAGAGCAAGAGCGCGCTCAGCGCCGTTATCAACGGCGCCGGATCAAGCTGCCGGTCAGTCT
>JAFANK010000188.1 GCA_019232725.1 Vulcanimicrobiota bacterium
TATTCGGGTGTGACCACGCGATCGGACGTTGTGGTCGCGCCACAACTCGTGACAGCAGGTCCCTATAGTTTCATCCGCAACCCGCTCTATGCGGGCAACACGATCACGGCGCTCGGCTTTTGGTTCGCGTTCTCGGGTGGCGTTTCACCGCTCGCGTCTGCGCTGATGCTGGCGCTCATCATTGCGTCTGTCGGCTATGTGTACGCCACAATCATACCACTTGAAGAGGCATATCTCGCGCAGACCTTCGGCACCGCGTACCAGCAGTATCTGGAGCGCGTGCCACGCCTGATACCGACGAAAGCTCCATTGCCGGTCGCCGAGCGTCGCGGTACGTGGCGCGGCAGCGTGATCATGCAAGCGGAGATCGTGAGCATCACCCTGTTCTTGGTGGTAACAGCGGTTCTGCTTCATAAGCTTGTGAGGGGCTGAGGTTGTTGCGCGATGCGCGCACGGGCCGACGGTCGGTTGAGCGCGGGACACGTAGAACCAAGCGCTATCAAATGACCGCCGTCAAACGCTTCCAAAATTCCACGGGTGGGGACGATACCATCAGGGCCGGCGAACACCCGTTGTCTTGATGGGTCGAATGACCGGATGCTATCCTTCTAGAGCGCTGTCGCATCGACTTTATAGGCGGTCCGGTTCTGCGGAGATCCGGCGAGGCCGCCGCCGGAATGACCGTCTCGCAGTCGCGATAAACGCCGCGAGCAGGCGTCAATCAGGAATATCGATGCACGAGTGCAGTCAAGGCCGCTTCTAGGGCGGCCTCTTTTTTTTGCGGGACCGCTCCATCGCAAGACGGAAACGTGCGAGCCACATGCGAGTGCTCGTCGTCGGCGCTGGCCAAATGGGCTCGGGCATCGCGCAAGTATGCGCAGCGGCCGGTCACACCGTGTCGATCAATGATATCGATCAAGCCGCAATTGACCGCGGCCTCGCAACGATCCGTCGGAACCTGTCGCGCGCCGTGGAGAAAGGCCGCATGCAGGCGAGCGAGGCAGCTGAAATCGATAAGCGCATCGCACCCACGAATACGCCGATCCGCAGCGCCGACGCGGAGCTGGCGATTGAGGCGGCCAGCGAAGACGTCGCCCTCAAGAAGCGCCTGTTCCGCGAACTGGATAGCACGTTGCCCAAGAGCGCGATCCTTGCGAGCAACACCTCGTCCATCTCGATCACGACGCTCGGCGCAACGACCAATCGGCCGGCCAACGTGATCGGCATGCATTTCATGAACCCGGTTCCGGTCATGCAACTCGTCGAGATGATCCGCGGTCTTGAGACGTCCGACGAAACGGCAGCCTTCACCAAGCGATTCGTGGAGCAACTCGGCAAGACGCCAGTCGAAGTGAACGACTTTCCCGGATTTGTCAGCAACCGGGTGCTCATGCCCATGCTCAACGAGGCGATGTTCGCCTACATGGAGGGCGTGGGCAGCGCGAAGGCGATCGACGCCATCATGAAGCTCGGCATGAATCACCCGATGGGCCCGCTCGAACTCGCCGACTTCATCGGTCTCGACACGTGCCTCGCGATAATGGAGGTGCTGCACGACGGCTTTGGCGACCCGCGCTACCGGCCGTGCCCGCTCCTGAAGAAGATGGTGGCCGCAGGGCACTTAGGGAAGAAAACCGGCCGCGGGTTTTACCAGTACGCATGAATTTCGAGCCGACGCAAGAGCAACTATCGGTTCGCGAGATGGTCGCCACATTTGCACGCAACGAGATCGACCCGCACGCCGCGCAGTGGGACCGCGAGCATACATTTCCCGAGCCGCTGTTCCACAAGCTGGGCGAGCTCGGCATCATGGGCATGTTCGCTTCGGAGGCCTTCGGTGGTGCGGCGCTCGACACGGTGAGCACCGTACTTGCCATCGAGGAACTGAGCCGCGCTGACGCAGGCGTCGGCGTCACGGTGTCCGTGCAAGGGCTCGCAGAGCGGATCATCGAGGCGTTTGCCTCCGATGAGCTCAAGCGACGCTACTTGCCTGACATGTGCGCCGGGCGGTGGCTCGGGGCATTCGCGCTGACCGAAGCGGAATCGGGCTCCGATGCATCGAGTTTGCGCGTCAGTGCGCAACGCCACGGTGATGAGTACGTCCTCAACGGCGCCAAACAATGGGTGACCAACGGCGGCTATGCCAAAGTCTTTATCGTCTTCGCGAGAACAGGATCGGATGGACCCAAGGGCATCTCCGCATTTCTCATCGATCGCGATACGGCAGGCCTCTCCATCGGCCGTGTCACTCGCAAGCTCGGCATCCATTCCTCCAACACCGTCGATCTTATACTCCAAGACGCCCGCGTGCCGGCAAGCGCGTTGTTGGCGGCCGAAGGCGCGGGCTATCGTATCGCGCTTGCTAATTTGGGTAGCGGACGTCTGGGTATCGCCGCGCAAGCGGTTGGCATCCTTGCAGCATGCTTAGAGACCTCTCGGCGCTACGCACAAGATCGCCATCAATTCGGCCGCCCTATCGGCGCCTTTCAAGCCGTGTCCTTTAAGATCGCCGACATGGCCGTCGACCTTGATGCAGCACGTCTCCTTCTCTATCACGCGGCATGGATGCGTGACCGCGGCATGCCGGTCGTGGATGCATCCTCGAAGGCAAAGCTTTTCGCATCGACTGCTGCACGCAAGCATGCCGCAGAGTGCGTGCAGATCCTCGGCGGATACGGGTACACCGACGAGTTTCCAGCTGAACGCTATTATCGTGACGCCAAGATCACGGAGATCTATGAAGGCACATCCGAAGTACAGCGAATCGTGATCGCGCGCGAACTCCTCGGCCGGCTTGACGAGCGCACTGCCGGCGATCGGCCCGCGCGCCGCCCAGGGCCGTCTACAGTGCAACGCGATGGCGAAGGCCGCGAGAGACGACCCGCTGCCCGGCGCGACAAATAGCATAGCAGCGAAATGCGGCCGGCCCGCCGTGCAATAATGTAGCGTGCTCGGCTCTCGCCCAACACGTGACCCTGTGGAGAACACATGCGCCTGCTTGAGTATCAAGGCAAGGAGCTTTTCGCCAAGGCTGGCATTCCAGTACCGAAGGGCCGCGTCACTGCATCAGTCGACGAAGCGGTGACGATCATGCGCGAAGCGCCGGCGCCATCGGTCGTCAAGGCGCAAGTCCTCATCGGGGGGCGCGGGAAAGCCGGCGGCATCAAGTTCTGCTCGAACGCCGAGGACGTCAAAGAACCCGCGCGCGCCATCTTGGGCATGCGCATCGCCAACGCGCAAAACCCACAGGGCGAAGTCGCCAAACGCGTATGGATCGAGCAGCGGCTCGACATCGATAAGGAGATGTACCTCTCCATCACGGTGGATCGCGCCAGCAAACGCCCGATCGTGATCGCCTCTTCAGTCGGCGGCATGGATATCGAAGAGGTCGCGCACACCAACCCCGGTGCGATCGTCAAACGCACCATAGACCCCGCGACAGGCTACTGGCCATACATAGGCCGCAGCATCGCCAAAGAAGCTGCGATGCCACTCGGCGTCATGGCGCAGTTTTCGAGCATCCTCGGGAAACTCTACGATCTGTTCTTCAGCGCCGGCGCCTTGCTACTCGAGATCAATCCGCTTGCCATCACCAAGGATGGCAAACTCATCGCCTCCGATGCCAAAGTCGAGATCGATGATAACGGGCTTTTCCGACACCCCGAGTTCGACGCCTGGAAGACCGCAGGAGAAGAAGACCCGTTGAAAGCCCGCGCGGTCAAGGCCGGCCTTGGCGAAAACAATTATGTCGGTCTCTCGGGTGACGTCGGCATCATCGGCAACGGCGCCGGTCTTGTGATGGCGACCCTCGATGCGGTGACAAGCGCCGGCGGCAAGCCCGCCAACTTCCTCGACGTCGGCGGCGGTGCACGAGCAGACTTGATGCGCGACGCGGTGGACATCGTGACGTCCAATCCCAACGTCAAATCGCTTTTCATCAATATCTTCGGCGGCATCACGCGCGGCGACGAAGTGGCCAACGGTCTGGTCGCGGCTCTCCAAGGCGGTAGTTGGAGTACGGACAAACTCGTGATCCGCTTGACCGGCACGAACGAGAAAGAAGGTCGCGCCGTGTTAGAACAGCACGGCATTGCCGCGGTCGAAACTATGAATGAAGGCGCCCGCGTCGCGGTCGATCTCGCCAAGAAGTGATGATAGAGGCTGACCGCTTGAGTGCCACAAGCCCGGCGGCGACGCTAGACCCCAACAAGTACCTGAACCGTATTGGTTATGATGGTGCCACCGCGCTGTCGGTCGAGGTGTTATGCGAGCTCCACCGTCGACACATGTTGTCGGTGCCGTTCGAGAATTTGGACATCTTGCTCGGTCGTCGCATAGCGTGCGACCAGTCAGCGTTCGTCGAGAAAATCGTCGAACGCAGGCGCGGTGGCTTCTGTTACGAGCTCAACGGTGCGTTTGCGATCCTCCTGCGTGCGTTTGGCTTCCCGGTAACGATGCTGTCGGCGCGTGTCACACGCGCTAGTGGGCAACCTGGTCCCGAGTTCGATCACCTCGCCCTGCGGGTTGATCTGGACGAGCCATGGCTGTGTGACGTCGGATTTGGGGACAGCTTCGTCGAGCCGCTACGCTTGCAGCCCGGCATCGAGCAACCGCAAGGGAAGCGCACATTCCGCCTCATCGAGGAAGGCGACGTGTTGCACCTCGAGCTGCGTGAGCCCCACTCGCAAGATTGGGACCGGCAATATTCGTTCACGCTCGTGCCCCGGCGGCTCAGCGAATTCGCAGGGATGTGCGAGTATCATCAGACGTCGCCTGATTCAGGCTTCACCCAGTCGACGATATGCAGTCTCGCAACAAAAGACGGCCGCATCACGCTTACTGACCGGGAATTGATCACAACGCGCGACGGCGAGCGCATCTCGATACCGGTGACCTCGCAAGCGCAGCGAGCCGCTGCGCTACGCGATACATTTGGCATCGAATTGTGACCCGCGCACAATGCTCACTAGATCTCATCGACACATAGAGGCAGCTGCATGTCCATCTATCTGAACGCAGACAACAAGGTCATCGTGCAAGGCATCACGGGGCGTGAAGGCCTCTATCACGCCAACCGCATGAACGCTTACGGCACCAAAGTCGCCGGCGGTGTCACACCCGGCAAGGGTGGGCAAACCGTCGATGGTTTTGCGGTGTTCGATACCGTCAGCGAAGCGAAAGCAAAAACGGGCGCGACGACGAGCGTGATCTTCGTGCCACCGCCGTTCGCTGCGGATGCGATCCTCGAGGCAGCCAACGCGGGTATCGAGCTCGTCGTGTGCATCACGGAGGGCATCCCCGTTCACGACATGCTCAAGGCAGTCGCGGCGCTGCCCCCGGGCGTGCGTCTCGTCGGCCCGAACTGTCCAGGGCTCGTTTCGCCAGGACAAGCACTTGTCGGGATCATGCCTGGCCACGTCTTTCAACCTGGTGCAGTTGGCCTCGTATCTCGCAGCGGCACGCTGACATACGAGATCGTCGATCTTTTGACGCGAGCTGGCATTGGGCAGAGCACCTGCGTCGGCATCGGCGGCGATCCCATCATCGGCACGGTATTCACCGATTGCCTTCGTGCCTTTGAGAAAGACGAACACACACGAGCTGTCGTGATCGTGGGCGAAATTGGTGGCACTGATGAAGAAGACGCAGCCAAGCTGATCGCAACTCGCGAATTCACGAAGCCCGCGGTCGCGTTCATCGGTGGCCGCTCGGCGCCGGAAGGCAAACGCATGGGGCACGCCGGCGCCATCGTCAGCGGAGGCACCGGCACGGCGCAGGCCAAGGTCGAAGCATTTGGTGCCGTAAATGTGCCAGTCGCCGACAGTCCGGCCCAGATCCCGGCTCTCGTCGAAAGGATTTTAGCAAAGGCAGGTCGCGCATAAGCGCGTCACTTTGCGGCTTTCAGCGATAGAGCGAGCAGGGCGTCGCTCCTCTACAGATAGAGGCCTTGGACCAAGGGGCTGTTGTCCCGTATTACAGTGTAACGAGCAGGTGTGCGGGGCGATTCTAACCGAACTTTAAGCCTACGTTAAGTGGAGGGCGACTGTAACGGCAGAGGCCTCATGACGCCTGCCGCGCGTGCGCCAAACCGCTTGACTTTTCACCCACTAATGGAGGATACCCTGAATGCAAACTAAGGGGCTTCTCCGCATCGCGCTCTTGGCGCTTATCGTATTGCTCGTCCAGGGAACATGGGTACTGGCCGGCACGACGGGAAGCATCGAGGGCAAGGTGACGGACTCAAACGGCAATGGTATTGCCGGAGCCAAAGTCACCGCTGCCTCCCCGGCGCAACACCAAACAGCGACGACCGGGACCAGCGGCTTCTACGCAATCCTCAACCTTTCTCCTGACACCTATGCGGTGACGGCGAGCAAGGACGGCTACGACACCGCCACGGTGTATGGCGTCACGGTCATAGCAGACCAGTCGACGGCCTCGGACATCAAGCTGCGGCAGACTGTGAAAACACTCGGCCACGTCACGACGACGGCAACTGCTAGCGTCGTGAGCAAGACGGTCACTGGCGACTTGTACGCGGTCAACGCGGCCGCGATCAGCAAGGCGCAAGGTGCATCCGGCGGTGCCGAAACGCTCTACAGCCAGAACGGCATTGTGGGAACGCTTCCGGGCGTCAACCGCTATGCGATCGGTTCAGGTCCGGGTTACGGCGGCCAAGGCCAGCTGAGCATCCGTGGTGGTGCGCCCGACCAGGTCGGCTACGAGCTTGACGGCATCCCGTTGAACCGTGGCTTTGACTTCTACAACGGCACGTCGTTCAACACGAACGGCTTGGCAAGCCTTGAAGTGTACACGGGCGGTGCGCCGGCCGACGCAGGCCGCGCGATGTCCGGGTACATCAACGAGATCATCCAGCGCGGAAAATACCCAGGTGGCGCCGACTTCACGGCCATCATGGGCGCTCCGCTCTTCAATCACAGCGTCCAAGCCGACGTGTACGGCGCGACGCCAGACAACCGTTTCAGCTACTACGTGTCGACCCTGGCCACCAACAACTACGTGAACTTCGGCGATCGCAGTAACCTCGCGAACACGTCGTTCTCGGTACC
>JAFANK010000240.1 GCA_019232725.1 Vulcanimicrobiota bacterium
GCGATCATGATGGAGCGCAAGCTCGATCTGTTCGAGCCGTCGCCATACTTCGCGTGGTCGGTGCATATCGACGGTCTGCGCGAGCGCCACGACGAATCGGTGTGCCGCACGGGCATCTTCGACAAGGCGGTGGCCGCAGTACGCGAGGCGCAGCGCCGAGGCTTTCGCGTCACCACGAACTCCACGTTCTTCGGCCAGGACGACGCCGTGTCGATCCGTGCCGTGCTCGATTATCTCAATGATGAGCTGGAAATCGACACGATGCAGATCGCTCCCGGCTTCGCCTACGAGAAAGCGCCCGATCAGGAACATTTCCTCGGCGTGCAGCGCACGCGCGAGATCTTCCGCCAGGCGTTTGCAGGTGGGCGCCGGTCGAAATGGCGCCTCAACCATAGCCCGCTCTATCTGGATTTCTTGGAAGGCAAAGCGGACTTCATGTGCACGGCCTGGGGCATCCCGTCGTACTCGGTGCTCGGGTGGCAGCGGCCCTGCTATCTCATGTCGGATGAGCCGTACGCCCAAAGCTATAAGGAGCTTGTCGAGCAGACGGATTGGAGCAAGTACGGGCGTGGCCGTCACCCCAAGTGCGAGAACTGCATGGCGCACTGCGGGTATGAGCCGAGCGCGGTGCGCGCGACCTCGCATTCGCTGAAAGAGATGGTGCGAGCAGCCTTTGCCAAGTGATCGCGTTTTCGTCACGGGTGCCAGCGGCTTCATCGGGTCGCACGTCGCTGCCGCATTCGCGCGCGCAGGCTACCGCGTTCGCGCCCTCGCCCACGAGAAGTGTCGGGTCGGCGATGCATGTAGGGTGGGCTCTTTAGAGCCCACCAATGCAAGTGGTGTCGGCTCTCCACGTGGGGTCGGCTCTTTAGAGCCGACCAAACCCCATCCCATCGAGTGGGTCGATGGCGACGTGTGCCGCGCTGGTGAGCTTGTGCGGTCGCTTGCGGACTGCCGCTACCTCGTGCACTGTGCAGCGCTCTACTCGTTTGCGCCCATGGACCGGGCACGCCTGCGTGAAGTAAACGTGGCAGGCACCGCGCGGCTGTTGGAGGCGGCGCGCATCGCCGGCATCGAGCGTGCGGTCGTGACCTCAAGCTCTGCCACTGTGGGGCCCTCGCGTCAAGGACGGCCTGCCGATGAGACCTGCAACGCCGTGCACTGGCCTGCGTCCGCCTATCACCATTCGAAGGTCGAACAGGAACGCGTCGCCATCGCCGCGCGCGTGCCAGTCGTGCTCGTGCTTCCCACGGCGCCTGTCGGACCTGGCGATCACAAACCCACGCCGACCGGGCGCATCGTGCTCGATTTTGCCTGTGGCCGCATGCCGGCACGGCCGAGCGGCGGTGGTCTCAATGTCGTTTCGGTCGAGGATGTCGCCGCCGCGCACGTCGCCGCGCTCGAGCGCGGCCGGCCCAAAGAGCGCTACATCGCCGGCGGTGAAAATGTGTCGTTCGATGCGCTGTGGGAGTTATTGGCCGCGGTGACGGGAAGACCCGTGCCGCCCTGGCGCGTGCCGCACACGATCGCGCTCGCCGCCGCCTATGCGGACGAGATCCGTTGCCGTTTGCAGCCGCATGCCGTGCCGGTCGTGCCGTTAGAGGGCGTGCAGCTCTCACGCGAATACATGTATGCGGATTCCGCCAAAGCCGAGCGCGAGCTTGGCTATCGCGCGGGATCTGTGCGCGATGCGCTCGCACGCGCCGTGGCATGGTATCGAGCGCATGGCTATATCGCTGCATGAGCTGACAGTCGTTACCGCGACAGCTTTGGAGACGCGCGCCGTGGTTCGCGCGCTGCCGAGCGTGCGTTGCATTGAAGCCGGCATCGCGCTGCGCAAGCTCGACCATCGGCAACTCTCTGGTCTTGTCGTCTCATGTGGCTTGGCGGGCGGACTGCGCGACGGCGCCGGCACGGGGACGGTCGTTGTCCCCAAATCCGTGTCGACGTCGGACGGTCAATCGATTGCATGCGATGATGAGTTGCGCAGTGCGCTGCTCGACGTCGCGCGCGGTCTCGGGCTTGTGGTCGACGAGGCGCCACTCGTGACGAGCGCCGCATTGATCACCGGTCGCGAGCGAGCCGAGTGGGCGCGTCGCGGCTTTGTCGCTGCCGACATGGAGACCGGGTTTTTGCGCGTGCCTCGCCTGGCCGCGGTGCGCGTCATTTTGGACACACCGCAACGCGAGCTGTCGCCGCTGTGGTTGCAGCCGGCACGCGCGCTTGCGCATCCATCGATATGGCCGCAGGCCTTGTGGCTCGGACGCAACGCGCCACGCTGCGCGCGGCTCGCCGCTACGGTGCTGGCTGGTGCGGTTGCGCCGGCGTGAGCGGTTCGAGCTGGCCGCGGCGATCCAACCTGTAGGCTGCATCACGCCAGCGGATACGATTGCAGAAGAAGTGGGCAGCCCAAACCGCAAGACCCAGCAGATCACGGGGCAGGACGAGCGACGGGCTGTCGACTGCACCCGTGCCGAGCGCGGCGCGTGCGCAATAGTGTAGCGCAAAGCGCAGCCCGCCCGCGCACAGCAACAGCGCCGCGGCCAACGCGCTTGTCGGGCGCAACAGTGCGTACGCGCACGCGAGCGGCAGCGCGTAGGTGATGAAGGAGAGCGAGTAGCCGATCGGCCTCGCCGCATGCATCGTGACCGCCCAGCGCAGCTCGTGCTGCCACAGCGCGGCAAGATCGCGCTCTTCCAGCGCGGTTTCCACGACGTGCGTTGCGAGTTCGACCGTGAATCCCCGCTCGCGCACGAGGCGACCGAGCATCTGATCGTCAGCCAGATATGCGCCGACGCCCGCAAACCCGCCGATCGCGTCGAGCGCCGTGCGCGACACGGCCATCGTAGCGCCCAGACAGAAGTCCATCGGCGTCAACGCAGTCGCGACCAGCACGGACGGCGCGAAGTGCTCCTCGACGAACATCGCTGCGAGTTCGCCGACCAGGCGCTCCTGCGTTTGCACTGCACGTCGCTGCCGCGGCGCCGCCCGATAGAGGCAGGTGACGGCGCCCACGCCGGCGCTCGCAAACGGTGCAGCGATATCGCGCAAGTACGAACGGCCGACGCGCACGTCGGAGTCCGCCACCAGAAGAACGTCGTGTTTGGCGTACGGCATCATGTTGAGCACGT
>JAFANK010000295.1 GCA_019232725.1 Vulcanimicrobiota bacterium
CCGGAAAAACGCATTGGGCAGTGGCTCGACGACCGTGCCTTCCACCTCGATCGCTTCTTCTTTGGTCGACCCGATATTTTCGGTGCGCTCGGCTTTTTTCTTCCTCCTATCCGATCGCTTGTATCCGCCCGGGCGTCTGCCTGGCAATGTGCTCTCCTCTCATCGTTTGGATTTCGCTCTCGTCAGCGCCGGCGCCGCGTGGCGTGGCAGCGGCGTGGCGCAAGGCGTCGGGGATGTAATTGGGTCGTGCCTGTGCGTCGGTAAGCGTCAGGATCTCGAAGCCGTCGGGCGTCACCGCCACCGTGTGCTCGTAGTGTGCGGACAGCGAACCATCAGCGGTCACCACCGTCCACTTGTCATCGAGCGTCTTGACGCGAAACGTGCCGATGTTCACCATCGGTTCGATGGCGACCACCATGCCGGGCTTAAGCACGACGCCCGTGCCGCGCCGGCCAAAATTAGGCACCGGCGGTTCTTCGTGCAGCGCCGTCCCGATACCGTGTCCGACCAGGGCGCGCACGACCGCATAGCCGCGGGATTCCACGAAGGTCTGGACGGCATAACCGATGTCTGATACATGCGCATCGGGCTGCACCGCCTCGATGCCGAGGACAAGCGCTGCGCGCGTCGTGTCCAAAAGCGCTTGCGCAGCGGGCGTTATCTGTCCGACCGGCAGGGTTGCCGCCATATCGGAATACCACCCGTCCGCACACGAGCCGATGTCAATCTTGAGCAGATCGCCCTCGCGCAGCGTGCGGGGACCCGGTATGCCGTGCACGATCTGTTCGTTCACGGAGGTGCAGACCGAGCCCGCAAAGCCATGATAGCCTAAAAATGCAGGCTCCGCTCCTTCGGCACGGATCAGCTCGTCCGCGTAATCGTTGATCGCCTTGGTCGTCACTCCCGGCCGCACGGCGAGAGCCAATTTCTCGAGCGCGCGAGCGGTGATGCGCCCACTCGTACGCATGCGGTCGAGCTCGCGGCTGCTCTTACAGGTGATCATGCCGCGGGCCCCACTGCCGCGCCGAGCGCGGTCATGATGCGCGCAAAGACCGTATCCATGTCGCCGTTGCCGTCGACGACGCGAAGCAGACCCACACCGCGATAATATTCGGCGAGCGGCGCCGTCTTGCGCTGGTACTCATCCAGACGGTTGACCACCGTCTTCTCATCGTCGTCCTCGCGCTGCACGAGCGGCCCGCCGCAGCGGTCGCAGACACCCGGCAGCTTGGGCGACGCAGACTCGAGGTGATACGGTGTCTGGCACACGGCGCATAGGCGGCGCCCGGTCAAGCGACGGATCACCTCGGCAGCATCCACTTTGATCTCGATGACGCCATCCAGACGCAACCCCTTGCGCTGCACGAGCGCGTCGAGCGCAGTCGCCTGCTGTGCGGTGCGAGGGAAGCCGTCTAAGATGAAGCCGGCTTGCGCGTCCGGGCGCGCGAGGCGTTCTTCCACAAGTCCGATCGTCACATCGTCCGGCACGAGCTTGCCCGCGTCGATATACGACTTCGCGGCCGTGCCCATCGGCGTGCGATCTTTGACCGCGTTGCGGAAGATGTCACCGGTCGCGATCTGCGGTACGCCGAAGGCCTGCGCGAGCCTGCGCCCTTGCGTCCCTTTGCCGACACCGGGCGGCCCTAAGAGCACGAGCCGCCATGCACGCGCGCTCATTGCTTGATGAACCCCCGGTAATCGCGCATCGCCAGACGTGCTTCGATCTGCGTCATCGTATCGAGCGCGACGCCGACCACGATGAGCAGCGAGGTGCTCCCCAGATAGAACGTCGTGATGTGGGTCAAGCTCTGCGTGACGTTGGGCAGAATCGCCAGCAGCCCCAAGTAGACGGCGGCGACCGCCGTGATGCGTACGAGGATCTTCGAGATGTAATCCGAGGTCGGCTTGCCGGGCCGGATGCCAGGGATGAAGCCGCCTTGTTTTTGCAGGTTCTCGGCGATGTCTTGGATCTGCAGCACCACGCTCGAGTAAAAGAACGTGAAGACGACCACGAGGAAGAAGTAGGCGAAGTTATAGAGGAAGCTGTTGTAGTTGAAGTAGAGCGCGATGAACTGAGAGTAGGAGTCCCAGAACGTCCCGCTCGCCTGCCGGCCCCACGAGGCGATCTGCTGCGGCAGGAGCAGGATGGAGATCGCGAAGATGATCGAGATGACGCCCGCATTATTGAGGCGCAACGGGATGTAGGTGCTGCGTCCGCCGTAGACCTTGCGGCCGACGACGCGTTTGGCGTACTGCACGGGCACGCGCCGCTGCCCCTGGTACATAAAGATGATCGAGATCAGCGACAGCACGGCGATCAATCCGAAGATGACGAGACCCAAGATGTTGAGGCCGCCTTTCTCCCCTAAGGCGAGCGTCTGGCTGAAATAGACTGGATAGCGCAAGATGATGCCGACGAAAATGATGAGCGAGACGCCGTTGCCGATGCCCTTGTCCGTGATCTGTTCGCCCAGCCACATCAACCAGATCGTGCCCGCGGTCAGCGTCAGGGTCACGGTGATGAGATAGGCGAGGTCGGAGCGCTCGAACACCTGCGAACGGTTGAGCGCAACCACCATGACCGTCGCCTGGGCAAGCGCGAGCACGACCGTTAGCCAGCGCGTGTACAGACCGACACGTTTGCGCCCTTCCTCGCCACCGTGCTGCATCATCTCCTTGATGTTGGGGAAGACGACCGTCATCAGCTGCATGATGATGCTGGCGTTGATGTAGGGCGTGATGCCCATGGCGATCACGGAGAAGTGCTGCAGTGCGCCGCCCGAAAGGAAGCCGAGAAAATTGAGGAACTGGCCGCTGGAGAGGACGCCCTGCCACGCCTGCAGATTGACGTAGGGTATCTGGACGTAGACCATGATGACGAACACGGCGAACGCGCCGAACACGAAGAGGATCCGGTTGCGGATCTCCGGCACGACGAGTGCGTTGGCCAGGTTACGCCAGATGTTCACGAGGCGCGCTTAGTCCTCAAAGGTGGCGCCGGCGGCTTCGAGTTTGCTGCGCGCCGCGGTCGAGAACCGGACATTGCGGAACCGCAACGACGATGGTGCGTCGCCGGAACCCAAGACCTTCACGCCGTCTTTGGGTTTGCTGATAAGGCCGGCCTCGAGCAACGCCTCTGGGGTCACCGTGAGGTTGGAGTCCCACGACGCGAGGTCGGCGAGATTGACGACCGCAAATTCCGTGCGGAAGATCTTCGTCGGCCGGGCCTTTTGCGACACGCCGCGGCGTTGCGGTAACCGCCGGAACCAGGGCGTCTGGCCACCTTCGAAGTTCGGCCCCTTGCCGCCGCCGGAGCGCACGGTCTGGCCTTTGCCGCCCTTGCCGCCGGTCTTGACCAGGCCGCTGCCGTGTCCGCGGCCGATGCGCACGCGCTTGGTGCGCGAGCCTGCGTGCGGTTTAAGATCCGACAGCTTCACGTGCTTGCTCTCTTCCTAAGATCTCGTCCACCGTCTTGCCACGTTGCGCGGCGACATCTTCAACCGTGCGCAGCCGGCGCAGCCCGGCGACCGTCGCCTGGATCACATTGATGGGGTTGTTCGAACCCAACGACTTCGTCAGGATGTCGTGCACGCCCGCAAGCTCGAGCACAGCGCGCATGGCACCGCCTGCGATGACGCCCGTTCCCTTGCTCGCGGGCTTCATGAGCACTTTGCCCGCGCCGACGTGTGACTCGATGGGATGCGGGATCGTCCGGCCGACCATCGGCACCGTGACCAAGGAACGGCGCGCGTCTTCCACGCCCTTGCGGATCGCCTCAGGCACCTCGCGCGCCTTGCCGATGCCATAGCCGACCCGCCCTTGGCGATCGCCGACCACGACGAGTGCGGAGAACGAGAAGCGCTTGCCGCCCTTGACGACTTTGGCAACCCGGTTGACGCGAACGACTTGCTCTTCCAGTCCCGAGCCGTCGGTGATGCGGGCCATCCGCTAAAACTCCAATCCGGCGCCGCGCGCCGCGTCTGCTAGTGCCTTGATCCGTCCGTGATACTTGTAGCCGCCGCGATCGAAGACCACTGCGGTGATGCCGCGCTCCTTGGCGCGTTGGGCGATCGCCGTGCCGACCTTCTCTGCTGCGCTCACGCTCTTGCGCGACGACAAGTCGCCGCCGATCGACTTCTCGCGCGTCGAGGCGGCCGCGAGCGTCGAGCCGGTCGCATCGTCGATCAGCTGCGCGTAGATATGATGGAGGCTGCGGAACACCGACAGCCGCGGGCGCCCAGATGAGCCTACCATCCGCCGGCGCACGCGCTCGTGGCGCCGCAAGCGGAGTTTGTTTCTGCTCGTCATCGTCGTCATCGCCGTTCCTCGCTACTTCTTGCCACCGGCACCGGCCGTCTTGCCGGCCTTGCCGAGCTTGCGCCGCACGCGCTCGCCTTCATAGCGGATGCCTTTGCCTTTGTACGGCTCCGGCGGACGCAAGCCGCGGATCTGGGCCGCGATCTGTCCGACTTGCTGTTTGTCCGCGCCGCTGATCAGGATCTTGTTCGTGCCCTCGACTTTGATGTCGATGCCCTTGGGCGGCTCGAAGCTCACCGGGTGTGAGAATCCCAACTGCAAGCCGAGCGACTTGCCTTGCATCTGCGCACGATAGCCGACACCTTGGATCTCGAGCTGCTTGGAAAAACCGCGCGTCACCCCGTTGACCATGTTCGCGATCAGCGTGCGGGTGAGCCCGTGCAGCTGCCGGCTGCGCTTGCCTTCATCAGGACGTGCAACGGTGACGGCGCCGGCATCCACGGCCACTTCGATCGGCGACGCGTAGCGCAGCGACAATTCACCTTTTGGACCTTTGACTTTGACCTCGTGATCAGCCACCTGGACCGTGACGCCAGATGGGATCGCGATGGATAATCGTCCGATTCTGCTCATGCTCGTCTACCAGACATAGGCCATGACTTCGCCGCCGCAGCCCAAGCGCTTGGCCTGCCGGCCGCTCATGATCCCTTGCGAGGTGGACATGATGACGAGTCCGAGGCCGCCCATGCATTTGGGGATGTCGCCCTTGGGCGTGTAGATGCGCAGCCCCGGCCGGCTGATGCGTTGCAGGCCGTTGATCACGCGCTCGCGGTGCTGCCCGTACTTGAGCGTGATGCGGATGAGATCACGCGGTGCGCCGGCGACGATCTCGACGTTTTTGACGAAACCCTCGTCCTTGAGCACGCGCGCGACGTCGCGCTTCAGGCGCGACGCCGGGATATCGACACGCTCGTGGTGCGCGATATTGGCGTTGCGGATGCGTGCGAGCATATCCGCGACCGGGTCGGTTATCACTGCCATCGTCGTTTTATGTCCTTCACCAGCTGGCTTTGGTCACGCCCGGGATCTGCCCGCGGTGTGCAAGCTCGCGGAAACAGATGCGGCACAGACCGAACTTGCGCAAGTAGCCGCGTGGCCGGCCACAACGCCGGCAGCGGTTGTGCTTGCGCACCTTGAATTTCTCATCGCGTTTGCTTTTTTGGACCATCGCGCTTGTCGCCATTATCGTGCGCCGGGCTTACGCCGCGGCTCCCTCCTTCCGCAACGGCATGCCCATCTCGGCCAAGAACGCGAGCGCATGCTCGTCGTTTTGGGCGGTCGTCACGATGACGATGTCCATACCGCGGACGTGCGCCACCTTATCGTAGCTGATCTCCGGGAAGACCAGTTGCTCGCGCAACCCGAGCGCGTAATTCCCACGCCCGTCGAGCGACGTGCGCGACATCCCGCGGAAGTCGCGGATGCGCGGGAGCACGATGTTCACGAGCTTGTCGAAGAACGCGTACATGCGATCGCCGCGCAGCGTGACCTTCGCGCCGATCTGCATCCCCGCGCGCAGCTTGTAGGTGGCGATGCTCTTCTTGGCGCGCGTCACCACGGGCTTTTGGCCGGTGATCGCTTGCAGGTCGGCCACCGCGCCGTCGATGCGCTTCGGCTCCGCCACGGCTTCGCCGACCCCACTGTTGACGACGATCTTGACGA
>JAFANK010000302.1 GCA_019232725.1 Vulcanimicrobiota bacterium
TCGGATATCGCCTGGACTTCGTCCTCATGGCCCTCAACAGACTCGTGGATCTGCGTTGCCGCTTCCGCAGCCGCATGTGACTGTGGGAAGGCGATGACTTGGCCGTTCACACGGCGAGGAGCGTCTTCGGGCAGTGGGGGTAATTCGTCGACGGAGCGCAACCCGAAGGCTTCTAGGAACTCGGTGGTGGTGCCATAGAGGATAGGTCGTCCAACGACTTCCTTTCGTCCGAGCTCGCAGATCAGGTGACGCTGTTCGAGCGTTCCCATGACCGCGTCCACGTTGACGCCGCGAATGCTTTCGACTTCGGCCCGTGTGACGGGCTGCAGATAAGCGACGATCGCCAGCGTTTCAAGTGACTGCGGCGACATATATGTCTTGGGCGGCAAGAGGTAGCGTTCTACATGTTCGCGGTACGCCGGGTTGGAAAAAAACCGATATCCTCCACCCACCTCACGTAGCGCCAGGCCACGATCTTTCGTTCCTGAGCGCAGCTCTGCGAGGGCTGCCTCGACTTCCTTGCGTGAGGCTCCGGTGGCCTCTTGCAGCTCCGCGAGCGTGACCGGTTCCGTGGCGACAAACAAAATCGCTTCGACGCTATTACGCAGACTCAAGCAGCCGCACCACGCTTTGCTTCGGCGCAAGTTTGAATGTGATGTCATCGAATGGTTGGGCCTGCTCGCAGACGATCTTATGCGATCGGACGAGCTCGAGTGCCGCGAGAAAGGTCACGACGATCTCGAGCGGTTGACATCCTTTGACTAAGGAGAATAGCGTCAACCGTTCATGTTGGCGCAGCTGCCGCAACAAGTAATTCATCTTCACCACGACCGAGAAGGTCTCTCGCTTGACAACCATCGGTCGTGCCTGCGCTGCATCAAGTGCGCGCATGAACGCTGCAGCAAGCATCTCCGGCTTGATCTTGTAGCGCTGCACGAGTCCCGCTTCGTCGACGGTCGTGCGCGGGTAGTATGAGCGGTTCTCCTCGAAACGATCGCGTAGATCTTGGCCGAGCACTTTGAAATGCTGATAGGCCAGCAAGCGCTGGCGCAATGCCTCCTCGGCAGCCGCAGCTTCCTCGGCGAGCTCGTCCACAAATGGGGGCGGCGGCGGCGGCAGCAGGCGCTTGGACTTGATGAAGATGAGGGTGGCGGCGATAACGAGGTATTCACTTGCAACCTCGATATCCAGGGCTTCCATCAGCCCGATATAGGCCAGATACTGCTCGCAGACAGATGCCAACGAGACCTTGGCAATATCAAGGTCTTGCGCGAGGACGAGCTGGAGTAGGAGGTCGAGCGGTCCGTCGAAGACGTCGAGCTTGACGCGCAAGCTGTCCGGACCGGTCGAGGCAGGCGTGTGCGTCCCGGTCATCCCGACCGCGGACCCGTGTGCCTCGATCTCTATGTGTACTCCCCCTCCCTCAATGCGACCATATGTTCTTCCCGACGCGGAGCGTTCCGCCCTGCGGCAAGACCTCGACATAGATCTGGCCAGGTGCTAGGGGAACATTATCGCCGCTCTTATCGAGCAGCTGCGGCATCATCGTCGGACCCGGTGCGAACCACGTCGCGGGCGTCGCGTGCCCATCGCGCACCAACACCGCTGGAAACGTTCCATAGACGTCCATCGATAAGTCGCCGATCACGTCGAGCACACGGGCAGGTATCCACACAGCAATGACGTCTGCTACCAAGTACGGTCTTGGATCGTCGCGATCGTGTTGCACGACGTTGTCGATGATCCGCTCATAGCCGGTGTCAGTCGGATGGAAACGCACCGTGTAGTCGTTCCAAAAGGTCACGATGGCTTCGGGGAGTTGTGGCTTCGTCGGGCTGGGAACTGGCGAGGCGCCTAAGGGCGGTGGGTCCGCTGGATCCGCATTCGGTGATGGCGTCTGCAAATTTTCGTCTGGGTCTGATGCAAATGCGAACTCTTCGCTAGTGAGCGGCTTGTCTGCATAGCCATACAGTGCAGCCGTCGTGCGCAGCCGCGACGTCGACGTATAGAGATTGTGTGGCATATCTCGGCTATTGTCGCGCCAAAATGCTTCCGGCGTACCAAGTATCTGCTCCATATCCGCAAAGCCGGCTAGTCGCAACTCTTTCAGCGGCTCCCAGACGTCATCGTTCTCCCCAGCATGCGCGAATAATGGCGCGTATGGACGTGCAAGGTCGACGAAATATGTCCGGGCGCTGCGGACTGGGCCAATCTCGCGCGCATCGTTCTCTAAGAACAGCGCCATGTATCGGGTGATGCCGCCTTCGGCCTCGACCTCGTAGACGAGATCGGCTTCGCGGAGCCCGCTCTGTGGGCGCGCATCGATCGGATAGTTGTCGATCATAACGGCGGCGATCCGGTGTCTACCCGATTTCGGCGCAACTGGCAGACCGTCGAGCAGGCTATAGACTGGCGGCGGGGTGGGGCGTGGCGGCGGAGTCGGGGTCGCCAGTGAGGTCGCTACATGGCGGGCGCATCCGACGAGGGCAAGCAAGATCAGCACCGACCCGAGCAAGCGGCGGAAACTACGTGTCATGTCGTTCTCAGTAATCGGCCAGTGCAGCTATATTCGCTAGCGGAAGCCGAGTTCCGTGGGTACCTTATCTTTGACGAGGTTCTGAGCGATCTCGACAAGGCGGCGCTCGTTGACATGCGTCAGCATTTCCGCCAGATCATCGAGCTTTGCCCATAGCGTTTCATCGACTTCGCCGATTTGCGGCGTTGGCGTGCCGGCGACGTAGCGCATCAGGTAAAAGTGGACGATCTTGCTGTGTTTGAGTTTGTTCGCGTAAAACCAATAGCGGATGTCGGAGAGCTTGACGATGATGCTGGCCTCGATACCGGTCTCTTCTTTGACCTCGCGCAGCGCCGCATTCTCGATCGTCTCATTGGGCTCGATGTGACCCTTCGGCAGCGACCAAATCCTTGGCGTGGCCCGACCGATGATCAGTCCATCGTAGCCATTGTTTTCGCGCCGTAGCACGAGACCGCCAGCAGACCGTTCGTGTTTGATCCGCGGTACCCGCCGGGCATTCTTCACTTGGGCTCCCACCGCAAGCCCAGGCCCTTGTTCGCCTGACGTCCGACATGCGCTTCATCGACTCTGCGGACGGGCGTATGCAAGGGCAGCTGT
>JAFANK010000026.1 GCA_019232725.1 Vulcanimicrobiota bacterium
TCGTGGCGGCTCCCTGCTCGACGCTGGATGCGAGTCTCGCAAGCGGCGACCAAATCGTCATCGAACAGCGCAACCCCGCTGAAGTCACGTCGTTCGCCGGCGTCGCCGCGGCGCCGGACGGAGCGACGGCGTCCAATCCCGCGTTCGACATCACCCCAGCTGCGTTCATCACGGGGATCGTCACCGAGACAGGCGTGCTCCGGCCGCCCTACGAGACCGACATTCAGCGCGTGAGCGCTCAGCCACCGGAGCGCGTGGCCCCGTGAGTTCGGTTGTGATGGCTGGGCAGAACGGCTATCGCGCGTTTATGGCGCGCACGCCAGCGCCGCCGCCGCAACTGGTCGTCATCGCGGGCAACGAGCACATCCTGGCCGACGAAGTCGTGCGGCGCCTTGTGGAGACAGCACTGCCGGACGAATCGCTGCGCCCGCTCAACGTCGACACGCTTGACGCCGCTGCCAGCGCAGATTTTTCAACGCTCGCTGAACGGCTGGCCGCACTGCCCTTCCTCGCAGAGCGGCGCGTGGTCACCGTACGCGGTTGCGTCGAGCTGCGCAACGACGATCGCATCGCGCTGCGCGAGGCTATCGGCGACATCCCCAGTCACGCATTGCTGATCATCGACGACTGCGGCGAGCCTAAGCCGCAACGTGGTCGCGCGCCCAAAGACAAGGTGAACAGCGCTGATTTTGTGACCGGCCACCGCGGTGCGCTCATCGTCGATTGCGCGCTTGATGAAGACGAGCGCGAGCAGTACGTCGCCGAGTATGCGGCGTCCATCGGCGCAACGCTCGATGCGGGCGCCCGCACGTACTTAGGCGCGTTCGAGAGCGTCTATGAGATCCGCAACGCGCTCGATCGTTTGGCGCTCATGGGCAAGAAGATCACGCGCGCTGCAGCCGAGGAATACGCACGTCCACCCGGCGACCCTAAGCTGTGGGACCTCGGCAATGCGGTCGGGCGTGGCGACCTGCACGCGGCGCTACGCATCGCACGCGAGCTCGTCACCCGTCCGGAGGAAGCAGCCGGGCCGCTGATCTGGCTTGCAGGGGACGCACAAATAGCCTGGGAGCTGGCAACGGGGGCCAACCCACGCAGCTGGGCAGCTGCGACCGGCCAATCGCCGTTCCGCGCCATGAAGCTGTGGGACGTCGCACGCAAGCGCACGCCGCAACAGGCAAGAGACAACGTGCGTCTGACCATGAAAGCGCTCGAGGATTCCATCACCGGGAAACGTGTTCCCGATCAAGCGCTGGACGAAGTCATCATCCGTCTCTGCACTCAGCGCTAAGCGCCGGATTTCCACAAGGGCCATTCTCGGGGCGGTTGGAAACAACTGTGACAGTGGCCAACTCCTACCAATCTCCCTTCTCATGGCGCTATGGCCGGCCAGCGATGCGCGCGCTGTTCTCAGAGGAGACCAAGCGCCGCATGTGGCGGCGTCTGTGGCTGGCGCTCGCTCACGCGCAGGCCAAAGCCGGTCTTGTGAGCGAGGAAGAAGTGGCGGATTTGCGCCGACACGTCGATGCCGTCGACATCGAGGCGGCGCATCGGATCGAAGCGGAGATCGGACACGACCTCATGGCGGAGCTGCGCGTCTTCGCCTCGCAAGCGACGCTCGGCGGCGGAAAGTTGCATCTGGGCGCGACCTCCATGGACATCGAAGACAACGTCGAGACCGCGCGCATCAAAGTGGCGCTGTCCATGCTCGTCGCGGCCATCCGCGAATTGCTTGACGCGTTTGCGACTAAGATCGACGAGCATGCAGACCTCGCGTGCATCGCCTACACGCATCTCCAGGCTGCAGAACCGACGACACTTGGCATGCGGCTTGCGCTGTGGGCGCAAGACCTGCTCCTCGACTATGAAGAGCTCCGCCGCATCGCCGAGACGCTGCCGAGCAAGGGGCTGCGCGGCGCGGTCGGCACGTCGGCATCCTATGCCGCGTTGTTGCATGGCAGCGCCCTTACGCCCGATGACGTCGAACGCGACGTGCTCGCGAGTTTCGACCTCGAGGCGCTTGCCATCAGCGGCCAAACCTATCCGCGCAAACTTGATCACCAAGTGCTCAGCGCAGTAGCCGGTTTTGCCGCCTCGATATCCAAATTCGCCTTCGATCTGCGGGTGCTCGCGAGCAGCCCCTTTGGCGAACTGGGAGAGCCGTTTGGGCGCAAGCAGGTCGGCTCGTCCGCGATGCCCTTCAAGCGCAATCCCATGTTGTGCGAGCGCATGAACTCGCTTGCGCGCATCCCCGCGGCCAACGCGCAGATCGCATGGCAGAATGCTGCAGATAACTTGCTCGAGCGCACGCTCGACGACTCAGCCAACCGGCGCTCCATCATCCCAGAATCATTTCTCGCAGCTGACGAGCTCGCGTCGCTTGCTCACCGCGTGATCAGCGGACTGCGCGTGGAACGCCGAGCGATCGCTCGCAACCTCGCCAAGTTCGGGCCCTTCGCGGCGACGGAAGCCGTGCTCATGGCAGCAGTCCGGGGCGGTGCGGATCGTCAAGCCATCCACGAGCGGCTGCGCGAATTGTCGATGCAGGCATGGTCTGCGGTCGAGCAGGACGAGCGCAACCCCCTCGCCGATACCCTCAAAAACGATCCCGACATCACACGCTATGTTCGGCCGGCCGACATCGACCGGCTGATGCAGGTGGAAGGACACACCGGACTCGCCGCCGAGCGAGCGCGCGCATTCGCCAAACGCTTGCGGGCGCTTAGCGGCACGGCACCAGCCGCCTCGGTGCTGGATATCAAACTGACATGAAAGGAAGCCGATGAACAAAGGCGCTGAAGTAGGACGCGGGAAGACCAAGGTGCTCTTTCAAGATCCCAAACGGTCGGATGCGCTCGTGGTCGTGTCGCAAGACAGTATCACGGCTGGTGACGGTGCCAAGCGCGACGTCATCGCGGGCAAGGGCCGCCTCGCCGCCCTCACGACCAGCCGCATCTTCCGGCTGCTCAATGAAGCGGGGTTGCCGACGCACTACATCAGCGGTGGCGAAGATGCTGACGACAACGAGATGCTTGTCCGCCGTTGCGAGATGATCCCCATCGAAGTCGTCGTCCGCGCCGTTGCCGCAGGTTCCTATGTCAAGCGCAATCCGGGTGTGAAATCCGGAACGGTGTTCGCACCGCGCCTCGTCGAGTTCTTCTTCAAAGATGACGCTCGCCACGATCCGCAATACACCGCCGAGCAGATCGTCGAAGAGAAGATCGCCACAGCCGCGGAGGTCGCCGTGATGGCCGATCTCGCCCGGCTCAACTTCGACATCCTCTCCCATGCCTGGCGCCGCCAAAACGTGTTACTCGTGGATCTCAAAGTGGAATTCGGCCGCGCGGCGACCCCGAATGGTGGCACGGAGATATTGCTCGCCGACGTCATCGACAATGATTCATGGCGCGTCTGGCCGGCGGGCGACCAAGCGCTCATGCTCGACAAACAGATCTATCGCAACCTCGGGACGCCGAGCGCATCCGATCTCGATAACGTCAAGGCCAAGTATGAAGAAGTCGCGGAGCGCGTCGGGCAGTTCGCCAAGCGCAGCGGCGGTTTTGTCGGCATCATCATGGGGTCGGCGTCGGACAACGATCATGCCGACCGCATCGCCAAAGCGCTAGCTACGTACGGCGTCACTGCGCGCCGGCACATCGCGTCGGCGCACAAGACGCCGCTGTACGCGCTGCAAAAAGTGCAGCTACTTGACAGCGCGCTCGGTCAGGTCGTCTACATCACGATAGCCGGACGCAGCAATGCGCTCTCGGCGTTCGTCGATGCGGCGACTGCGAACCCGGTCATCGCGAGCCCGGTGATCGGCTCGACCTGGGGCGGCATGGAGATCGTCTCGAGTCTGGCGCTGCCGACCGGCGTCGCCAGCATGGTCGTGCTCGAGCCGGAGAACGCAGCGCTTGCGGCAGCGAAGATCCTCGCGGTGGATGACACGGTCATCTACGGCAGGGTCGCTGTGGCGCAATACCGCAATCGCAACAAGCTCATCGACGCGGACACATCCTTGAGTTCAACACCGTCGACCAACGGCAAAGCGACGGAGTGATGATCGCGGGCGGCATGGACCTCGTCGCACATGCCGCCGCGCCGCTCCCGCTTGAGGGGAGCGACGACGACCTCAAGCGCCTCGCCACAAGCGAGGCGCTTGCACTCACACCGTCTGAGTTGCGCGCGATCGTGCAGCGGCTTGGCCGGAACCCGACTCGCGCCGAAGCGCATGCGTTTGCCATTCAGTGGAGCGAGCACTGTTCGTACAAGAGCAGTCGCGCGTTGCTTTCCGCGCTTCCCACGACCAGTGACGACGTGCTCGTCGGGGTGGGCGAAGATGCCGGCATTCTGCGCGCGGGCATCATCGACGGCGTCGAGTATGGGATCGTCGTCGCGCATGAAAGCCATAACCATCCCTCACAGGTAGTTCCTTTTGAGGGCGCGGCGACCGGTGTCGGCGGCATCTTGCGTGACGTGCTCTGCATGGGCGCCAAAGTCGTGGCAAGCGCAGACCCTTTGCGTTTTGGTCCGCCAGTGACCGGATCGCACGCCGCCTACGTGGCCGCCGGTTCTGTTGACGGCATCGCCGCCTACGGCAACGCCGTGGGCGTGCCGAACCTCGCCGGTGACGTGTACTTCCACCCCTCGTTCCGCGACAATTGTTTGGTGAACGTCGTGGCGCTCGGTATCGTCCAGCGCGATCGGATCATCCACAGCCGCGTGCCGCCCGGGGGCGAAGGCTATGACCTGGTGCTGGTCGGGAAAGCGACGGACGCGTCGGGGTTTGGCGGCGCAGCATTTGCCTCGCTCGCGCTCGACGCCGCGCAGGCGCAAGCCAACAAGAGCGCCGTGCAAGTACCCGACCCGTTCTTGAAAAACGTGATCATGCGCGCGAGTTATGCGGTTTTTGACCTGATCGCGCAGCGCAGGCTCGAGGTGGGGTTCAAAGACCTTGGTGCCGGCGGCATCATGGGGAGCTCGTCTGAGATCTCCAGCGCAGGTGGCTTTGGCGCGGTCATCGACGTGGACGCCGTACCCGTTGCGGTGGAAGGACTGTCACCTTTTGTGATCTCGATGGCGGAAACCCAAGAGCGGATGCTGTGGGCGGTGCCGCCATCGTTCACCCCCGACCTGCTAGCGATATATAATGAACGGTTCACGCTGCCCGAGGTTTCCTCACGTGCCTCCGCGGCGGTCATCGGTAAAGTCACACGCGACGCACGCTACGTCGTGCGCGCCGGCGGCCGCGCAGTCATCGACCTGCCGATCGATGTGCTGACCAAGCCCGTGCGCGCCACGTGGCAGCTCGCGCCCTCACCGAAACCACCGAGACCAATCGGCGCCGTGGAACTCAACGATCCAAAACAGATGTTGCTCCGCGTGCTTTCGCACCCTGACGTCTGCAGCAGACGTCCGCTCATCGAGCATTACGACACGGTGGTCAGAGGCGCGACCGCCATCCCTTCCGGTTATGCCGATGCCGGAGTGTTCGTGGTGAAGCGAGGCGCAACGCTCGCGGTCGCGATCAGCGTTGACGGCAATCCGCGGTATGGCGCTGTGTCGGCCAAGCTCGCCGCGGCCCACGCTGTCGTCGAAGCTGCACGCAACGTCGCCGCAGTCGGCGCCATGCCGATCGGTCTCACTGATTGTCTCAATTACGGCAACCCCGAAGATCCGGTAGCCTACCGCGAGCTGGCGGATGGCGTCGAAGGACTTGCCGAGGCAGCGCGCGCGCTGACCATCATCTCGGCGAGCGGTCTGCCGTTCGTCACGGGTAATGTGAGCTTATACAACCATAGCGCGACCGGCAGCGCCATCGCGCCGTCGGCGATCGTTGGCTGCATCGGGCGTATCGATGACGTCGGGCGAGTCGTCACGATGCAGCTGCTCGAACAGGACAACATTCTCTACGTGCTGGGTGCGCGGCGTCCCGAGCTCGGAGGTTCGGTGCTCGCCGATGTGTTGCAGCTAACGGCTGCAGGCCCACTGCCTCCCATCGATTATGCGGAAACAAATGCGACCATCAAGCTGATTATCGAGGAGATACGGGCGGGCCGCGTGACCGCCGCACACGACATCTCGGATGGCGGGCTCTTGGCCTGTGTCGCAGAGATGTGCCTTGGCGGCGAAGGCAAAGGCCGGATCGGGGCAACGCTGCAATCGCCAAAGGTGTGGGCGCCGGACCTCGCGCCGTCCGCCGCGCTCTTCGGAGAGGCCGGCGGTTTTGTCGTGGCCGTTTCTCAGCCGAGTGCGCCCGACTTTGAGCGCAGTGCAGCGCAGTTCGGCGCGCATGCCCTTCGACTTGGAACGGCCGGTAGCGCATCGCTGCAAGTGGAGGGCCTTTTCGAGGCCGGCTTGGACGAGTGCGCACGCGCATGGATGCAGCCGCTGCAGGAGCTGTTCGCATGAGCCAACCCCGCGTCGCGGTGCTCGTTTTCCCAGGGACCAATTCCGAGGAGGAGACCGTCGACGCGTGTCGCGATGCAGGAATGGACGCGCGCCCGATCCTATGGAGCGAGCCGCCGGCCGACCTGCGCAGCTACCAGGCCTACGTGATCCCCGGCGGATTCGCATACGAAGACCGTGTGCGCGCCGGCGCGATCGCTGCCAAATCGAAAAGCGTGGACGTCGTAAGAGAAGAGGCAGCGCGCGGCAAGTTCGTGCTGGGACTGTGCAATGGCGCCCAAGTGGTGGCAGAAGTAGGGCTGCTCGGCGACATCGCTATCGCTCGCAACTTGCCCTCGGGGCACTTCCAGTGCCGCATTGTCGACATCCAACTCAGCTCGCCACCGAAGTGCTGCGTCTTCACCGCGGCGATGGCGCCGGGCACGGTGCTGAAAATGGCCATGGCGCACGGGGAAGGCAGGTTCACCGGCACTCCTGCGCTGTTCGACCGGCTCGAACGCGAGGGCCGCATCGCGTTTCGCTTCAAGGACCGTGCTCCCAATGGCGCGATGCACGACGCCGCCGGCATCACAAATGACCGGGGCAACGTGCTTGCGCTGATGCCGCATCCCGAGCGCGTCGCATGGAATTTCAATTTGACGTTTGCGCGGCCGCCATCGCGTCGCGAAGATCCGCGTTCGCCTTCGCACTCGCACGAGATATTTAGGAGCATGGCCGCAAGTTTGGCGTGACCGTCTGCGGGCATCGTAAGCGTCCAAGGAATCTCACAGCTCGCGACTAACCCGGTCCTCATGCAACGGCGAGAGCCTGGCCGTGCCGACCGGCGCTGGTACTGGCTGCTTCTCACCCCTGTTGTGGCGATGTTATGGATACCATCCTATAACAGGATGGAGCCCTCGATTGCAGGCGTGCCGTTTTTCTATTGGTACCAGTTTTTGTGGATCGCGCTGACGAGTCTCGTCACCTTCGGTGTGTACCTGCTCGCGCACAGCGGGGGACGCGATTGAGCAAAGCACCCCTGCCATGGTGATCTGGCCGGCGGTCGCAGTCTTTGTCGCCCTCTTCGCCGTCGTCACGGTGCTCGGGTTCCTCGGACCGTATTGGAAACGCGGTGACCTCGACGTGCTCCACGAGTGGGCGCTGGGCGGACGCCAATTCGGCACGCTTGTTGCCTGGTTCGTTATCGGTGGCGACCTGTACACGGCGTTCACCTATATCGCGGTGCCGGGATTCATCTATGGCAACGGTGCGATCGGCTTTTACGCGTTGCCATACACGGCGCTCGCGTTCCCGTGGGTCTTCGTCATGGCCGCGCGTTTTTGGACGATCGCAAAAAATCGCGGATACATCACATACGCCGACTTCGTTCGCGACCGCTATGATAGCCGCAGCCTCACTTTAGCGATCGCGGTGACCGGCATCATGGCCACGATGCCCTACATCGCGCTGCAGCTCGTCGGCATCCAGGTCGTGATCAAGACGATGGGCTTGGGCGGCACAGGGATATGGCGCGACGTACCGCTCATCATGGCCTTCGTCATACTCGCTGCCTATACGTATCGGGGTGGCCTGCGCGCGCCTGCGCTCGTCGCCTTTGCCAAGGACATCCTCATCTATGTCACCGTGATCGTGGCGACGGTCGTGATCGCCTCGAAACTCGGTGGATATGCGCACATCTTCGCCGCCACCGGCACTGCCTTGGCGGCACGGCCCAATCCATCAGGTTTGTTGCTGCAACCACCGGCATACAGTGAGTATATCACGCTCACGGTTGGCTCAGCGCTCGCCATTTTAATGTACCCTTACTATTTGACTGGTCTGCTCAGCGCCGCGAGCGCCAAGGTCATCCGGCGGAACGCGATCGCGCTGCCCATCTACAGCTTGTTGCTCGCGCTGCTCGCGACATTTGGCTACATGGCGATCGTGGCGGGCATCCATCCGGATACCTCCAACGAGACGGTGCCGCAACTCTTCCTGCACATGTTCCCAGCCTGGTTCCTCGGGTTCACACTCGCGGCGATCGCGATCGGCGCACTCGTGCCGGCTGCCATCATGTCAATCGCGGCGGCCAATCTCTTCACGCGCAACATCTACCGGGAGTTCATCAATCCTGCGTGTAGCGACCGCCAGGAAGCCACCAATGCGAAGTTGACCTCGTTGTTCGTGAAGTTCGGCGCGCTTGCGTTCGTGCTTAGCCTGCCGATGGAATATGCGATCAATCTGCAGCTATTCGCCGGCGGCTGGATCCTGCAGACACTGCCCACGATCGTGTTCGGCATGTACACCCGGTTCTTTCACCGCCGCGCGTTGATCGTCGGTTGGCTCATCGGGCTGGCCATCGCCACATACATGCCCATCCACACCTTCCGCACGCTCGGCCATTTCTCGTCACTCTACGGGCTGCATGTCGGGTCGACCGTCGTGACCGGGTTCGTCGGTCTGTACGCTCTCGGAATCAATCTCGCCGTGACCACGATCCTGACGCTCGTCTTCGATGCCATGCGCATACCACGTGGCGCCGATCGAACCCAACCGGCGGACTACATCGAAGATACGGAGAAGCCGATCGCGGCATGACTTTCGTGGCCTATTAGCATGCGCATCGACGTCGTCATCGAGCTCATCATCCCGGATAACACCGCCTTCACCGTGCTGACGGCACTGCGCCACTTGGGATACGCGGAATTGCAGGCGGTCGACCGCGCCGAGCACATCATCCTCACGACCGATGAGAACGCGCAGCCCAGCGAACTCGTGGCGCACTTGGCGCAAGCCGAAGTCGTGTTCAACCCCAATAAGCACCGCCTCTCGTATTCCGTCGAAAACGGCGCAACATCCACCGAGCCGGCGGAGTTGGAAGCCCTCGTCAGCGACAAAGATGAGGACAATAGCCGGCTCGTACGGCTGCTGACCACGACATTTGGCGTCTCTGGTGTGCGCGACATAGAGCGTGCCGTCGGCTGGCGTCTGCGCGATACACATGGCCCCGCATCGCGCGAGCGGTTGGAATGGGCATGCCGGGAGCTCCTGGCGAACCGGATTTCACAACGCTACGACATTCGTCCGCGTCCACACGCCGCGAGCGTCAGGGAAACGGCGGCCGCGCCGACGAAAGGAGGCCGATGAGCCCCAAGTCGAGTGCCCAACTGCCGTCGCTGTTCACGATCGCGACGCTCGGCAGCCATTCCGCACTCCAGATCCTCAAAGGGGCAAAAGACGAGGGTTTTCACACCCTCGCGGTGGTCACGCCGCTCAACGAGCGGCTGTACGCAAGTTTCGCGTTCGTCGACGAAGTGATCGTCATCCCCAAGTACAGCGACTTTCCCAAGCTCGAAAAAGAGCTCAACAAGCGCAAGGTCATCCTCGTGCCGCACGGCTCCTTCGTCGCCTACCTGTCGATGGACGAGCACAAGAAGATGACCACGCCGTACTTCGGCAACAAGGCGGTGCTGGACTGGGAAGCCGACCGCATGCGCCAGCGCGTCTGGCTGACGCGCGCCGGGTTGAAGATGCCGCGCCACTTCACCAAAGCCAGCGAGATCGACCGGCCGGTCATCGTCAAACTCTACGGGGCGCTGGGCGGCAAGGGATATCTCTTCGTCAAGAACCCGGAAGACTTCACGGCCCGCGCCTCACATTTGGTCGAGCAGCGCTACATCATGCAAGAATACGTGCTGGGCGTGCCCGTGTACATCCACTATTTCTACTCGCCGCTCACGGGCAAGCTCGAGATCATGTCCATGGACCGCCGCTACGAGAGCAACGTGGATTCGCTCGGACGCATTCCACTCGCAGACCAGGAAGGCTGGGACATCTCGCCGTCCTACGTCGTCATCGGCAATCAGCCGATCAGCCTGCGCGAATCGCTGCTGGCTGAGGCCTTCAACATGGGCGAAGCCGTCGTCCGCGTGAGCCGCGAACTCTGTGGCGAACGCGGATTGTTCGGCGCGTTTTGCCTGGAGACGATCGTGACGCCGGACTCCGAGTTCTTCCTCATGGAGATCTCCGCACGCATCGTCGCCGGCACCAATCTCTTCATCGACGGATCGCCCTATTCGTATCTCAACTACGACGAGCCGATGTCGACCGGCCGCCGCATCGCGCGCGAGATCCGCAACGCCCTGCTCTCGAACAGCCTCGACCTCGTGCTCGACCAGTCGAGCCGCACGACGTTTAGCCGGAGCGCCGCTCCCAATGGCGATGCGGTGGCAGTGCCGGGGCCCGGGGTGCCTGCCAACTGATGAACGCGGCGACGTCGCCCAGCGCCGCCCTCACATCGTACGATTCCGCTCGACTCACGCTGGCCTGCATCGGCAGTCATTCCGCCCTCGACGTGTGTCTTGGGGCCAAGCGCCAAGGCCTTCGCACGCTCGTGATCACAGCGCCGGGGCGCGACAAGACCTACGCGCAGTATTATCGCGCTCGGCCGGACGGCACCGGCGTTGTGGATGAAACGCTTTCGGTCCAACACTTTGCCGACGTCATCGATGCAGCGATCCAACAGCAGCTGCTGGAGCGCAACTGTATCTTCATCCCCAATCGTTCGTTTGAAGTCTATGCACGCGAGCGGCATAGTTACGATGAGATGGAACACGGCATGCTCGTGCCCATGTTCGGTTCGCGGCGGCTATTGCGTGCCGAAGAGCGAGATGAGGCGCGCAACCAGTACGCACTCCTCGACGCAGCGCAGATCCGCT
>JAFANK010000266.1 GCA_019232725.1 Vulcanimicrobiota bacterium
CCCGTGCCGGGACCTGCGAAGACGAGCAGATTGCTGCCGCGGTGTTGGATGACTGCCTGCTGTTGCGGAGTTGGTGGGAACGGGTCCATCAAATGAGTAATCCCCGCTGGTCCCGCGCTGGACCTTGTGAGGATCGCTGTGGAGAAAAAGGACATGTTACCTCGAACGGTTGCGCTGACGCTGCTCGCACTCGCCGGGAGCTTGGTCGTGGTTGCTGGCGGAGGTGGCGCTCAAGCGGCGTCACCCGCGCCCACGATGGCTATGCCCATGGCCTCCGCGACGCCGGCTCCAACACCAAATCCGGGCGAGGCCGCCTTCATCGCAAGCGTGACGAGCACGCTCCAGCAACGTCTGGCAACCACCGCTCAGGCGCAAACCGCAGGTTACTACCAGATGACGAGGATGGAAAAAGACGGCACGATCATTTGGTTCAATGATGATTGGGGCAAAGGCGTCAGCAAGGACACCCCCAACTTCCTGTGGTTCGACAAGGCGGGCAAGCTCGTCGGCCTCGACTACGAGTACGCGGTCAGCGATTATCCACAACATCCGGCTGCCGACGCCTACCCGGTCATGCCGAGCCGCTGGACCACGATCGATGCGCACATGCATTTCGCGTACAAGCTCCCGGATGGCAAGATCGTTCGGCGCGGGGCGGAAGCGCTCAAAGGGGTGACCACCGATCCGACGGCGGCGCAGTTGACCGCTGCGAAGCTCTTGCCGGCCGGGGCGACGCTGTTGTGGGCGCACTATCACCCCAAGGCATGGGACTTGGGTTTTTGGACCGTGCCGAACCCGAATGGAGCGTTTGCCGATCTCAACCCGCTTGTGAAGCCGTAAATTCACCGCCCGCTGTAGGACGGCTCGACGCGATCAACCTAAGGCATCACGCGGACTTCAACAAGCTGTGGGCCGGCCAGACCATCAGCCTGGTCGGCAGCGCCGTCACCACGCTCGCGCTGCCGAGCGTCGCCATCTTGGTGTTGAACGCGAAGCCCGCGCAGATCGGCATTTTGGAATCCGCGCAGTTCCTCGCGTTTCCGATACTCGGCCTGCCGGCCGGTGTGTGGGTAGACCGGGTGCGGCGCCGGCGCGTGATGATCGGAGCGGACATCGGACGGGCACTCGCGCTGGCGAGCATACCACTTGCTTGGGTGCTCCACGCATTGACGCTCGTGCAGCTCTATGCGGTGGCGTGCATCGTCGGCGTGCTCACCGTTTTCTTCGATGTCGCGTATCAATCATATCTGCCCAGTCTCATCGATCGCCGCCTTCTAGTCGAGGGCAACGCGAAGCTCGAAGTCAGCCGCTCGGGCGCCCAAGTCGCCGGCAACGGTCTTGCAGGCATCCTCATCCAAGCGCTAGGCGCGCCGCTTGCGGTGTTGGTCGATTCGATCTCGTTCGTCGCGTCGGTCGTGGGTCTCGCAGCGATCAAGACGCCGGAAGCCGTGAGCGCAGCCGCAAAGCAAGCGCCGCGGTTTTGGCGTCAGCTCAAAGATGGCGCAGCCGTCGTCTTCCACAACCCGGTGCTGCGCGAGATCGCCGCATGCACGTCGACGAGCAATCTCGGAAACGCGATGAGCAGCGCAGTCTATCTGATCTTCGCCTACCGCACCCTGCATCTCGGCCCGGCGGTCGTTGGTGCTGTGCTCGCCTTCGGCAATTTTGGCATTGCCGGAGCGCTGTGGGCCGGCCCGCTTGCTCGCCGCTTTGGCCTGGGCAAGACGCTTGCGGCCTGCGCGCTGCTCTTCGGCATCGCGTCGCTCTTGCCGGTCCTCGCTATCTGGAAGTTCCCAGTGTTCTTCTTATTCGTGTCGCAGCTTTTGATATCGTTCGCCAACCCGGTCTATAACGTCAACCAGGTGAGCCTGCGTCAGACGATCACGCCGGATGAACTGCAAGGGCGCATGAACGCCACCATGCGCACAATCGTTTGGGGAACTCTGCCGGTGGGCGCGCTCATCGGTGGAGCGCTCGGCAGCGCGATCGGCGTGCTGCCGACGATCGCGATCGCCGGCACCATCACCTTGTCCGCAGCGCTCTTCATCCGATTTGGCCAGGTCTACAAACTCGCCGCCGCGCCGGCAAGCACTTAGATGCCGACGATTGCCCTGATGAGGTTGCGCGCGAACGGTGCTCCCAGTCCTGACGCCGCATCCCAGCCAGGGTGAGCGAGAAATCCAGCATCGTTCACCAACGGGTTGCTCAAGTTGGGCACGGCATTCTCACCGTACACGACGTCGAAGAACACTGACGATTTGTTCGCGGCGCTCAAACCATACAGCAACGGTGCCGGATTGCCAAGCCGGTAGGGGTGCGCGCCGCCGGCCGTCGCGCACGCAGGCGTTTGTTTGCACGCCTCGAGCACGAGTGCCCACATCGCGGCTGCACCTGGTGCCGACGCGCTCGTGCCCCCAATGGGTCCTATCTGCGCTCCGCCCAATCCACCGCAGCCGGGCGGCGCGCTGCCGCAGTTGATGATCACCGCATCACCCGTTGCAAGATCACCGTTCAAAGAGAAGTCTGGCTGCAAGCGGTGGGCGCTGTCGCACACACCGTTGGTGGCACACGCCTTACCGGCCGGTTCGTACGCCGGACGTGCGATATACGAATCCCACATGCCGCCGCTCGCGCCGCCGGTTCCCGTTTGCAGGCCCCACACGGAGAGAATGCCGGTGAATCTGCCATCGCTGCCGATCGGCGATGTCGTGGCGCCCACCGAAACCACGTTGAGATCGCCGCTCGGATACGACGCGCACAGCACATCCGCCGTCGAAGGATTGCCGTCGCGCTGACAGCCTGAGGCGCCGGTATCACCGGACGAGTAAAAGACCGCCATCCCCTGCGCGGCCATCGTCGCAAAAATGTCGGGCTCAGCGCCGGTGCAGCCCGTCGGACCGCTGGGACACGTCAAAAGCGGATTGCTGGAGCCGGCCCAATCCAGTATTCCGATGCCATAGCTCGCGGACACCGCGTCGGCCACATTGTCGTCAGCGATCTGCTGGAGTTCGTCGTCGGTCTCGCCGATGCCCAACTGCGGCGACCCCGCACCAGGTGCACACGTGCCGGGCGCACGACATTCGTTAGGATTATACGCGAGATAGAAGTTGATGGTCGAATTGGGCGCAAGAGAACTTGTCTGTTCTGTGTCGAGTTGCGCCTCGAGATCCTCGGGATTGCAACCGGGCAACGGTCCAGAACACGGCGCCGTGACGGGCGGCGGCACGGTCAAGCCGTTGCTGTAACAGCATGGCATCACGGCCGTCACGTCGACTTGATTGACCTTACCGGTAGCATTGGCGATGCTGCTGAACGTCGCGCGAT
>JAFANK010000053.1 GCA_019232725.1 Vulcanimicrobiota bacterium
ACCCCAATCGCGAGAATTACTTTGAGTGAACTCATCTTCACCTCCAATGAGTGGCGAGGGGAACCTAGCGTTCGACCCGCTTGTCCACGAACCCAAGCAAGCCATTCATTTCGCGGGGGCGTCCCGAGCAGTCAACGAAGATACGGCCGCAATAGGACTCGGAGGTGACCGCTATGTTTTCCAAGCATCTCGCCCGCTCGATAGCCGCCCTGGCCCTCTGCGGCGTCTTGGTCCTGATCGCCGCACGCGTGTGTGCGGATGATGTTAGCGGCGTTATCAGCGGTTTTATCGTCGACGAACGAAGCGCACCGGTCTCACACGCGACTGTGTCGATCAGCGCAGCAGATGCTGCCCATGGCGTGCGCGTCACCGATGACAAAGGCTTCTTCGCGTTTCTCGGTGTGTTGCCGGGACGTTACTATGTCGTTGCCAACAAGAACGGCCGCGGAGCATGCTCCGGATCGGTTTCCGTTCTTGCGGGCATAACGACGAGCGTCAAGGTGACACTGCGACCACCGCGGCGATCAGGCGGCTGTCATTTCACGCAGCCGGAACCCTACCTCATCTACTAAGGCGACGCTCTTCGCGTAGAGCGGACGCTTACGGAGACGGTGTACCCGTGCACCCCGCGGATGGGCACGGGGTGGGCAGCGCTGCATCTCCACTCGCCTTGACGGCGACCAGATCGTTCTTTATCGTTGCGTTCGTGCCGTGGGCCGGATCCCAGCCGGGCGCATCCGGGAAGAGCGTGTGATTGCCCGCGCTTTGCGCCGCGATGTCATTGAGCAGCGTGGTTTCTTTGGCATTTGGACCCGTTGTGAGGACGTTGTACCATGCGAGCAGCGCGTTGAAATTCCAATCGTCGTACGCGGTCACACCGCTTGGCGAATTGTGAAACACGTAGAGCGCTACCGCCGCGGTATAGACGTCACTCGTGCTCGCCACGTTCAGATGCTCGTTGCGGCTTGGCTTGCTACCGGCGAACTGAATGTCCCAGGCTTCCGGCGCCGTGCCACCTGCACCGACAGAGGCTACCGTGACATAGTTGCGACCCGGCACGATCGTATACATCGGATCTGGGGCGCTCGGCGTGGGCGTCGAGTGAGCCACGAGCGTAAAGGCGCCGGTGTTCGAAGTGGTCGCGGTGCCTGCTTGTGGGCTACAGCCGCACGAGAACACCATGCTCTCGTTTGCAGCAGCGGTGTAACTGTAACCAGGATATGTGCCGCCCGTCGCTACTTGCATCGTTCCTGTCAATGCGGCCGTGACAGCCGGGGACGGCGACACGGGCGGCACTGTAGGATTGATCGCGCCTGGACCGGGCGGGTTGGGCCCACTACCGCCGCATGCCGCGAGCACGGTGACAGCGACAAGCGCTCCGACAAACGGACCAACGCTATAGGGACGAGGGCGCGACATCTGGACTTTCTCCTCAGGATCGAAGGCGCGCGCACAAAAAACAATGCGCCTTTCGCGCCAAGTGTACAACACGGACGCACACTGGGCGAACGTCTTTTGACCAGGCTTTTAGAAGAAAGACCTATCCATATGACATGTCGTTTGCGACAACACACACGACATCATCGTGGTCTACGGCTGATGACTTTTGAGATAGCATGCGCGGACGATCTGCTGCACCACCTCGCGTTGCTCAGCGGTCGCGCTCGTGGCGAGCGCCATCAAGCCCGCGTCATCGAAGTGCTGCTCTAACCCGTCTTCGGCGCACGTGCAATAGCTTTGCGTCCGCGCGTCAGTCTGGCCACGTTCACAGCTTCTGAGAAAGTTTTGCTTGAATCCGCGCCGGTAGGCGGCGTGAAACGTGCTATTGGACTGGCCTGCCTGGACAAAGCCTTTGGAAAAGCCGGCCATGAAGGCTTTGCCGATGCCGAACGCAGCCCAAACTATAAGAGCGCCTACAACAACGATGATGCCGATGACGAAGTATTTCATAGGTTCGGGTACTCGTTGGTGGCAACCATTCGGTCGCCCTGCCCAGCGGTAGGTCTGCCGCCGGCGCCGCAACGAACGTGTACGCGTCCAGTTGCCTTCGGGAACGCTTCTATACGGAGCATCATCGCTATCTCGAGAGCACTTGCGTCCATCGTATCGGGTACCGCACTGTTCGTGATCGCATTCGGCGCGACGAGCGCGAGCGCGCAACCATCGCCAGCGCCGGCGACAGGTAGCCTGAACATCGCGTTCGACCAAATCGATCGAACGATCCGCGGGGCTGGGCAGCCTCCGCCGCTCAACACTTTTTCGCAAGACGTAGCTGCCATTGAGGCCTTTCAATCAGCGAGCATCTTCCCATCCGAACAGGACATCCAAAAAGAGCTCGCGATGAGCCTGGCCGAACAGGCGCTGTCCTTTGTGCCCTTTGCGAGCGCCGCGGCGCAGGCGGCAATGGCGGCACAGCAGATGGCAATGCAACGCCGCATGGAGCAGAGCGTGAAGGAAATGGAGAGTGAGAATCCGGGCACGTACACGCGCTTCTTCTTCTATCGCGGATGGTCGCGCGTGGAAGAGCGCGGCTTTGTCTTGATCGTGCGGCCCGACCGGCACCAGCAAATCTACCTGAATCCCATGAAGAAGACGTATCATACCGAGGACATCTCACCTGAAACGCCAGCCCCGGCTGCCGAGCCAATGGAAACCGTTCCTCCCAACCCCGCAAAGGTCGACGCAAACGTCGTGACGACGACGGTAGACACTACTACGATCGCAGGCGAGACCGCAGCAGGCTATCAGTCTGAAGCGACGACGACGCTCACCGGCGGCATCGATCCGTGCGTCGACGGCACCTACAAGGCGACGCAGCTCACATACTTCGCGCAAGGGACGGAACCGCTCGCGGGGACCATCGCTGACGCGCGTGATTTCTTTGCCCTCACGCTGCCGCAGGACTGCTACATCGTGCTAGCACCGCAGCACACGGGCCCGACAGTCCCCTACCGACAGATGTACGTCTACCGTTTGGTCAAAGTGGTGCGCGACGCGGCGCTTGCAGCGCAGCCAACACCAAAGCCTGGCAAGGCGACCCAGGAAGCGAACATGATGCAGAACCTGTTCGGTGGCGGTGGCGGCCATGGCGCCAACTACATGCAGCTCTCAGAGCGCGCAAACATCCGACAACTCACGGATGCCGATGCGCCGCTGTTCGACATTCCCCCCGGCTACACGCAAGCGCCCTAAATCACGAGTTTGATGGTTGCCGTGCGGGATCGCCGGCCGGCAGCACGTCGACGTATGACTCCTGCTGCTTCCACTCTGCGACCGCCACCGGTTCGCCCGCGCGTGGCACATACCGGGAACGCTCGACGCGCTGCATGCGATGGATGTAGCGCCCACAGTTGGGGAAGACCTCGCGCACCGTCACCGCGACGACGAATTGTGCGCCCGGATAGCTCTGCACAAGCGATCTATCGAAGACGAGCGACGCCTCGCCGTTCACCCGTAGCCTGGTCGGATCTTCAAAGTCGATGAACAGCAATCCGACATTGGGATTGACGCTCACATTGCCAGTCGAGAGATACATGCCGTTGCCGTCGTAGTTTGGAAACACGATCGTGCGCGTGTCGACGACCCGGACAAAGCCGGGGTCGCCGCCTTTATACGAACACGTGGGAAACCCGCGCTCATCCACGGTCGCTAAAAAGAACATATCGCGCGATTCGATAAACGTGCGGTCGTCATCGCCGATCTCCGTCGCACAGAGGCGCTGCTCGATCCGGTCGGCAAGGCGGCGAGTGTCGAAGCGGTCCTGGAGGTGCCGGTTACCTTCATGATAGATCATCGCGACGGTCCTATGCGCAGGGGATATGGCCGCACTGGCAGACACCATCTCCGCGGCCCGCACCTTCACCTTGGCAATACTGGCTGCAATAATCGTGCGGCGAATCCTGGGGAATGGTGCACGCGCAGACTTCATTGGCGCAGATGCGCTCGGCGGCAAAGGGGTCCTTTTCGAGCTTCTCGTGTTCTTGCCAGCGCTCCATCGTGAGGACTCCTTTCTCTTCTGCTGTGGCGAGTGGGTGCGCCGTCTACGTTCGCCTTTTCCAAGGATCTCCGCTGCGACGAAGCAGGTTGGGTACGCTCTTGATGTTCCAGCGCGTGAAGTAGCCGGCCGTATCCTGCGTTGACGAGCGCCGCAACTGCTCGACTTGCGCCCAGCGCAGCGGCATCGACACGGGCGCCCCACGGCGCGCGCGCACGACGAAGGGCATGACAATGGTCTTGCCCTTTCCGACTTGCACCCAATCCATGTACACACGACCCTGTGGCCGTTTCGCGATCATGCGCTCGAGGGTGACGAGCTTTGGCAGGCGCTGTTCGACGCGCAGTGCGATGTCGTGTGCCAAATCCCGAGCGCGTTCGTAATCGTAGCTGCCACGCAACCAAGCGACGACGTGCAGTCCTGAGCCTCCAGTCGTCTTCACGTGCGCGCGCATGCGCACGCGTTGCAATTCTTCCCGGACCGCGAGCGCCACGGTGGCCAGCGTGCCCAGCGTGCAGCCGTCTCCGCGATCGAGATCCAATAAGATGAAGTCCGGCTTGTCGAGCGAGCCGGCGCGCGACATCCAGACATGCAGCGCGATCGCAGCGAGATTGGCGACATACGCGAGCGTCGCTTCATCGTCGCACACGATATACCGGACGATAGGCCGCGCGCCGCCGCTTCGCAACGCGATCGTGCGTACCCACGCCGGCAGCCCTTTGGGTGCTTGCTTCTCGAAAAAGCCGGGCTTGCCCACGCCGGCGGGATAGCGCTCGAGGGTCAGCGGCCGGTCTTTGAGATAGGGCAAGAGCCAGCGCGCAACACCGCGATAGTAGGCGATGAGATCGCCCTTGGTGTAGCCTTTGTCCGGCCAGAGCACCTTGTCGAGATTGGTCAGCGCGAGCGCGTTGCCCGAGATCCGTTCGGTCGCGCTGCGCGCAGAAACTCGCTTCATGGGCCTGGATCCTGCATAGGTATGGCCATGCTCTGCTGCTGCAGATACAGGGGCGACAGATTCACCCTCGCAAAACCGGTCTGGGGCGTTTGCAGGTCGATGATGCTGAAGCTCAACCACGTGAGGATCAGCACGAAGAGC
The DNA here is from genome assembly GCA_019232725.1 of Vulcanimicrobiota bacterium. GTDB lineage: Bacteria > Vulcanimicrobiota > Vulcanimicrobiia > Eremiobacterales > Eremiobacteraceae > JAFANK01. The sequence continues at coordinate 5,091 of JAFANK010000053.1, forward strand.
AAGGCAATGAATAAATTCCGCAGATTCCCGTAGCCAAACGCAAGGCCCAGCGCCAACGCGCCCGCGGCGGTCACGAACAAGATGAAGGTCAGCGCGTGGCCGCCGAAGCGAAAGGCAAGCTCCGCGCGCTGCTCTCCCGAAATATCGATCACGTCGTTGGTCACTTGCATCAATAGCGACGCTCCGACGTCGCGACGATCGGCCCGCACGGCCTGGCTGACGATCGTCCACAGGCCCGCTTGCAGGGTCGCGCTTTGCGTCTCGTCGCACTGTTGCACGCCCGGATCGCCGTCGTGGACATAGTAGTCGATGCGATCGGCGATATATTCGCGCAAGAGATCGCGGTATTGCTGGTCTTCGCGCGGTTGCAACACAGACGATCGCAAGTAGGCAGTGCCGATGGCATTGGCCTCCCGTACGACCAGATCGCGGCGCTGTTCGAAGCGGTTGAGGGAAAAATTGAATGAGAAGCTGAGCACGAGTGCGACGATGCTGAAGATCGCCGCGAGCGCAGTCGTCAGCGCCGGGGTGGTTTCCTCGAAATGTTGACCGCCGATACGCCGGCCGACCAAAAATCCCAGCACTTCGACAACGATAAGCGCGATAAAGGCGACGAGCAAGTAGAGATCGGGACGAAGCCCGGCGACCATCGTGCGTCCCTCCCTCGCGTGGTAGGCCGTTCAGACATTGACGTTGCTCATGTCGGCGTAGCGGTCGCCGACAAAGGCGCCGGGGCGCGCAACGGCATCGATGCGATCGAGCTCTGTAGCGGTCAATTGGATATCGACGGCTGCGCAATTCTCTTCGAGTCGTGAGCGACGCTTGGTTCCCGGAATCGGCACGATGTCCTGGCCCTGATGCAGTAGCCACGCCAATGCCAGCTGCGCCGGCGTGATGTTCTTCGCGCTCGCGATCTCCCTCAAGCGGTTGACGACCGCCATGTTCTTGGCGAGGTTGTCGCCGGCGAAGCGCGGCTGATGTGCGCGAAAATCGCCGGCAGCCAGATGCTCGGTCGTCGGTATCGCGGCCGTAAGCAATCCGCGTCCAAGCGGGCTATACGCGACAAAGCCGATGCCGAGCTCCCGTACGACGGGCAGGATCTCCGCCTCCACATCGCGCGCGAACAGTGAATACTCGGTTTGCAGCGCCGTGATCGTATGGACGGCAGCCGCGCGCCGGACCGTCGCTGCTGCCGCTTCCGAAAGACCGAGATAACGAACCTTGCCGACGTGCACGAGCTCCGCCATCGCGCCGACGGTCTCTTCGATCGGTACGGTCTTGTCGACGCGGTGTTGATAGTACAGATCGATGTGCGCGATCCCGAGGCGGCGTAACGACGCATCGCACGCCGCCTTCACGTAGTCGGGTTTGCCGTTGATACCGAGCCAACTGCCGTCCTCAGCTCGCTCGTTGCCGAATTTCGTGGCGATGAAGAACTGGTCGCGCTTGCCCTCGATGGCCCGACCCACGAGCCGCTCATTGCGGAACGGACCGTACATATCGGCCGTGTCGAGAAAATTCAGCCCGAGTTCGAGCGCGCGATGAATCGTGTTGATCGACTCGTTCTCGTCTGCCGGGCCATAGAACTCGGACATGCCCATGCAGCCGAGTCCTATCGCCGATACCTGAGGGCCGTTGCGGCCCAGCGTGCGTGTTTTCACGCGCTCCCTATTGGACTAGGAAGCAGTCGTCGCCTTGGGGGCCGGCCGCCGTACAGCCGTATTCGCAATTGCTGCCAGCACAGCCGCAGCGAGCGCGATCCACGAGGTGCTCTCCGGCCACGCCTGCAGCCCGATCGCCGCATCGATCGCGTACGGTCCGAAGCCAGCGAACAGCAGCAGCAGCATGCCGCTGATATAGGTGAGCGGCAGCTCAACGCCGTTTTTGGTCACGAAGAAACCGTGGCCGATGTGCACGGTCAGGATCGCCACGAGCATGACGACGATAGCAAGCGCCGGTCCAACGGGCCCCCCAAGCCCAAGTGCGACCAGCGTGCCGCCGACGAACTCTCCGAGACCGGCGGCGATTGCAAAAAACACTCCGGGCCGAAAACCGAGCCCCTCAAAGAACCCGCCCGTGCCCTTGAGGCCGTAACCACCAAACCAGCCAAAAAGTTTTTGCGCGCCGTGCGCGGCGAGCCCCAGGCCCAGCAGGATGCGCGCGACGAGAAGTACGATTGCCATAGAGGCACACCTTTCAATAGTTACTTACTTTTAGTAACTTGTGGAGGAAAGGTTAGCATGAGCCGCAAAGCCTGTCAAGGTGGTATCCTCAATGAAACGTACCAAGAACAACGGACAGCTAAGCGGCTTCTGTCCCAGATATCATCAAGCAGTCGAGCTCATCGGCCGGCGGTGGTCGGGAGCAATCATCCGCTCCCTCCTTTCGGGCGACCGTCGCTTCAGCCAAATCGCGGAGCTCGTGCCGGGTGTTTCCGATCGGCTGTTAAGTGCACGGCTGCGCGAACTCGAAGAAGCGGGTATCGTGCACCGTGACGTTGATTCCGGCCCCCCGATTCGCGTCGCCTATTCCTTGACGGATGCCGGCGCTGAGCTCGAAGCCACGATCCGGGCACTCGGTGATTGGGCACACCGATGGATCCCCGCCCGCTAGCGTCGTCGCGACCGCAACAATCATCAGACCCAAGATGAAGGCGCAGTCGCGCTCGCGAAACCGACGCACGCGTCCGCCGACGCGTTAGGAAAGGCTCCTTCTTCTATGTTCTACTTCGACCCGATGTACTTCGTCTTCGCGCTCCCCGGCCTCGCGCTCGCGCTCTGGGCTCAGTTCATGGTGCGCAGCACGTTTGCGCGCTACGCAAAAGTGCCGACTTCCAGCGGCATCACGGGCGCCGGCGTCGCCGAGCTCTTCATGGAGCGTACAGGCCTACGTTTCGGCGTCGCGCGCATCCCCGGCATGCTTACCGACAACTACAACCCTGGCAACAAGACGCTGAACCTGTCGCAAAGTTCGGTGCAGAACTCCGTCGCCTCGGTGGCGGTGGTCGCGCACGAATTCGGGCACGCCCTGCAGGATGCGCAGAACTACATGCCGCTGCGGTTGCGCGGAGCGATCGTGCCGGCGGTGAATCTCGGCGCGTGGGTCGGCCCGCTGCTGTTCTTCATCGGGCTGTTCTTCAACCATTACGATCTGGCAGTCGCCGGGCTCGTCGCGTTTGCGGCGACGGCGGTCTTCGCGATCGTGACGCTGCCCGTCGAGCTCAATGCCAGCAACCGGGCGATGCAGCTCCTCGCCTCTAACGGTGTGCTGGCGGGCGAGGAACTCGTGGGTGCTCGTAAAGTGCTCAACGCCGCAGCGTTCACGTATGTGGCCGCGGTGGCCCAATCACTGCTCACGTTGCTGTACTACGTGAGCATTCTTGGCGGCCGTCGCCAGAACTGACGCTCAAAGGAAGGACACTGATAGTATGATGATGGTCTCGGCGCTCAAGCAGAACTGGTGGGTGCTCGTGCTGCGTGGTGTCATCGCAATCGCGTTCGGCATCGTGTCCTTCATCTGGCCGGGCGTGACCGCACTTGCGCTCGTCTTCTTGCTCGCAGCATTTGCATTTGTCGAGGGCATTTTTGCTTTGATCGGCGCCTTTGGGTACGGGCTGCCGGGCGGGCAGCGTTTGCTCATGGTGCTGCTCGGACTCTTAGGGCTGGCGGTCGGGGTGTTCGCCGTCGCCCGGCCGGGTATCGCCGCATTGACCATCGTCGTGTGGGTGGCATGGTGGGCGATCATCGCGGGGATCGTCCAGATCGTCGTGGCCATCGAGATGCGCAAAGAGATCGAGAACGAGTGGGCGCTCATCATCGGCGCACTGCTCTCTATCGTCTTCGGCATCTTGTTGCTGTGGCGCCCGCTTGCAGGTGTGATCACGCTTGCGTACTTGTTCGGTTTTTATGCGATCATCTTCGGCATCGCCATGCTCAGCTTAGGCATCCGCCTCCGCTCACTCGCGACGCGCATCGCGTAAAGCTGCGCCAGGTCCCGGTCGTGCGCGCGAGGAATGCGCGTGGACCGTGGATCTCCAGGCAGCTGGCGGCGCGCGTCTGGAAGCGACGCTTCCTCGCGCCTTCTATTTTTCCGACGATATTTTCGCTCGGGAGCGAGAGCGCATCTTCCATGCCGAATGGTTCTGCGCGGGCCGGGAAGAGCAGGTGCGTCACGCCGGCGAGTACCTCGTGCTGGACGTCGCGGGCGAGCGGATCCTCGTGGTCCGTGACAAACACGGCGCCTTACAGGCGTTCTTCAATGTCTGTCGCCACCGCGGCTGCGAACTCGTGCTGCATGAGGCAGCCGAACCGAACAGCGCGAGCACGACCCAAGCCTTGGGCAGCTTTCCCGGCGCGATCCGCTGTCCGTACCATGCCTGGACCTACACGCTCGAAGGAAATCTGCGCACGGCGCCCTTCTTGCAAGAGACCAGCGGGTTCGATAAGGCGGAGTTCTCCCTCTACCGCGTCGGCATCCAAAGTTTCGGCGGCTTTTTCTTTGTGAACGTGTCAGCGGCACGCGAAGGCGAGCCCCGGCAAAGCCTCATGGAGCAGCTTGGTCCGATTCCTGAGCGCATCCGGCGCTATCCACTTGCCGATCTCGTCACGAGCCGCCGTGTCGTCTATGACGTCGCTGCTAACTGGAAAGTCATCCTCGAAAATTACAACGAGTGCTACCACTGCGCCGGCGTCCATCCGGAACTGTGCGACATCGTGCCGGCGTTCAAAAAACAGGGCGGCGGTGAACTGGATTGGGATCGCGGCATTCCGCACAAAGAGGGCGCGTTCACGTTCACATTTAGCGGCAAGACCAACCGCGCGCCGTTCCCGGGCCTCGATGAGGATGAAAAAAATCGCCACAAAGGTGAGCTCATCTACCCAAATTTCATGCTGAGCCTGGCCGCTGACCACGCCGCCGCGTTCACGCTCTGGCCGCGCACGCCCACGAGCACGACAATCGTGTGCGACTTCTTGTTCCACCCGAGCGAGGTGGCAAAGCCGGGCTTCGATCCCTCCGATGCCGTTGAGTTCTGGGACCTCGTCAACCGTCAGGACTGGCGCATTTGCGAAGGTGTCCAGCGCGGCATGCGCTCGCAAGCGTTCGAGAGCGGCTACTATGCGCCGATGGAAAACCTGAGCCTGGACATCCGCGACTACGTGCGCCGGCGTCTGGGAACCTGACGAGCGCCTGTGGCACGAACCGATTTCGAATACATCGTGCTCGGCTTGGGCGGCATCGGTAGTGCGGCCGCGTACTGGCTGTCGCGCCGGTTCAAAGATGCCGTCTTAGGCCTCGAGCAGTTTGAGCTCGGCCACGTGCGCGGTGAGTCGCAAGATCATTCGCGGATCATCCGGCTCTCGTATCATCGCCCAGATTATGTCGAGTTCGCCAAGCTCGCGTATCGCGCGTGGGCGCAGGTGGAGGAGGATGCCGGCGAACAGCTCGTGCTCGTCACGGGCGGTCTCGATCTCGGGCCGCGTAAGAGCGCCATTCCACTCGAAGGCTACATGGACGCCATGCAGGCGTGCGATGTGTCCTTCGAGCATCTCGATGCGGCCACCATCATGCGGCGCTGGCCGCAGTTTCGGATCGACGATACTATCCACGGTGTTTACCAGGAGCGCAGCGGCATCGCCATGGCGGCGCGCGCAAACGCGGCCCATCAGCGGATGGCGCGACAGCATGGCGCGACGTTGCGCGAACGGTCCGGCGTCACCGATATCCGTACCGTTGAGGGCGAATTCGAAGTGCTTGCCGGGGAGACGCCCTACCGGTGCCGCAAGCTCGTCATTGCCGCAGGACCGTGGACCAACGAGGCGCTCGCGCACTTTGGCATGCATCTGCCGCTGGAGGTGACCAAAGAGCAAGTCACCTACTTCGCGTCGTCCGATGTCGATGTGTTCGCACCCGGACGTTTCCCCGTGTGGATCTGGATGGACGACCCGAGTTTTTATGGCATGCCCGTGTTCGGCGAGCGCGGCCCTAAAGCGGCACAGGACGCGGGCGGAAAACCCGTCGACCCCGACACGCGCAGCTTCGAACCTGATGAAGACAACTTGGCGCGGCTGACGGCGTTCTTAGAGCGCTACATCCCCAGCATGCTTGGGCCCGCTATCTATACGAAGACCTGCCTGTACACGCTGACCCCCGACCGCGACTTCGTGATCGATTCCATCGCGGGTCATCCCAACGCGGTGGTGGCGATCGGCGCCGGCCATGCCTTCAAATTCTCATCGGTGATCGGCAAGACCCTGGCCGAACTCGTCGCCGATGGAAAGACCGAGGCCGGCATCTCGGGCTTTGGTCTTCGCCGCCCGATCTTGCGCGAAGCCAATCCGCAGAAGACCTATATGGTATGACAGGCGAGCCCGTTCTGCGCCGCAGCCTCGGCCTCGCTGACGTCACGTTCTTCTTCATCATTGCGGCCTCGAATCTGCAGTGGGTCGCAGCCGCCGCGGTGACCGGTCCGAGTTCGCTCATCATCTGGGTGCTCGGCTGGGCGTGCATGTTCTTGCCCTTGTCGATCGTCGTCGTGTTCTTGTCCTCGCGCCATCCCGATGAAGGCGGACTCTATGTCTGGAGCAAGCGCGCTTTTGGACCGTTCGCCGGTTTTATCTCCGGCTGGACGTACTGGACGTCGAATCTTCCGTATTTCCCCGCGCTCTTGTACTTCATGGCCGGCAACTTGCTCTTCGTGCATGGCGGTCGCGCCAACCCGCTTTCGGGTTCCGCGCCGTACTTCATCGGCGTGTCGCTCGCAGGCCTCGGGCTGGCGACGCTTCTGAACGTGCTCGGACTCGACATCGAGAAATGGTTGAACAATATCGGCGCGGGCAGCCGCTGGGCAGTGACGCTGGCCTTGATCGCTCTCGGTGCGTTCGCGTGGCATAAGTTTGGGATGGCCACACCGGTGAACGCGGCCACAGTTCGGCCAGGTCTCGACGTCACCAATCTCGTTTTCTGGTCGACCATTGCGTTTGCGTGGACGGGGCCGGAAGCGATCTCATTCATGGCCGGCGAGGTCAAACAAGCTCGGCACACGATCGGGTACGGGCTTGCGCTGGCAGCGCCGGTCATCGCGGTCATCTACATCGGCGGCACGGCGGCAGTACTCGCCATTTTGCCACCATCGCAGACCAACCCGATTTATGGCGTCATGCAATCCGTCGGCACTGCCGCAAGCCGTTTCGGATGGGACTTCATCACGCCGATCGCAGCCGTGCTCGTCATGGTCAGCTGTCTTGCCAGCTGCGGCGCATGGCTCGGCGCGGTCGCGCGCCTTCCCTTCGTGGCCGGACTGGATGCATATCTTCCCAAAGGATTCGGGCGTATGCATCCGCGCTGGGGATCGCCGGTAGCGGCGCTCGTCACGCAAGCGGGGATCGCGGCGTGCTTCATCTTCTTAGGCCAAGGCGGTACATCGGTTCGTGGAGCGTATGACGTGTTGGTGAGCACAACCGTCATCAGCACGCTCATCCCGTTCTTGCTGCTGTTCGCCGCCGCGATTCCGTTGAGCTCAGGTCCCGTGCAGCCCGAGGACCTGCGACCGATCGGTGGCCGGTTCACCATTCTGTCTGCAGCGACCGTCGGATTCTTGACGACGTTGATCGCGGTCATCCTCGCACTCATACCGCCGGCTAACGAGCCCGATAAGACGCTAGCCGTCGTGAAGATCATTGGACTCACGGTGCTCATGATCGGCAGCGGCGCGGTGCTCTATGTGGCTGGCGCGCGCCACAAGCGCAAGGTCGACGCGGCTGAGGCAGCGGCCGAAGCAACGGTATAGGACATGCGGGCTCATAGCGGGAGATTGATGGCGTGCGTGCTCGCGTGTGCGGCACTCGTCTTTGGCTGTAGCCGCGTCTCGACATCGGGCCGTCCGCCGCCGGGCAACGCATCCACGATCCATGGCGTCGTGCGCTATGCGATAGCGAACGATCTCAACACACTCAATCCGGTGATCGGCGGCCTGCTGTATGAGAATGCGATCGAGGAAGCGATCTTCAGCGGCCTCGTCAAACTCGACGATCACGAACGCCTCATCCCCGACCTCGCACAAGAAGTGCCGAGCGTCGACAACGGTGGTGTCAGCCGTGATGGACGCACGATCACCTATCACCTGCGTCACGGCGTTCGCTGGCAAGACGGCGTACCGCTGACCTCGGCGGATGTCGCATTCACCTTCGCGCGCATTGAAGATCCGAAAGTCAATGCGCCCAATAGCGCACCCTACACGCACATCGAGCACCTGTGGACACCCGACCCGTTCACCGTCGTCGTGCGCTTGAAATCGCCCTGGGCGCCGGCCATCGGCCAGTTGTTCTGCGACGGCGAAAACGGCTCGATCATCCCTGCACACGCGTTTGTGCGCTCGAGTGACTTCAACCACGATCCATTCGGCGTGCACCCGATCGGATCGGGACCGATGGAGCTCAAGGTGTGGGAACGCGGTGCGCGCCTCATGCTCGTGCCCAATCCGTATTACTTCGCGGGCGTTCCGAAGATCAAAGAACTGGACATCCTCGTCGTGCCCGACTCGAATACACGCCTGACGCTCTTGACGTCAAAAGAGCTCGACGTCGCGGACATCGGCACGCCCAATCAGGTGCCTCGGCTGCGGCAGATGAGCGGCTACACGGTCCGTTTGGCGCAATACACCTGGGCCAATTACCTGCTCTTCAATCTGTCGCGCCCGCTGCTCGCAGACCGCAACACCCGGCTTGGCCTCGCGCTGGCGCTCGATCGGCCGCGTATCGTCGCAACCTCATTCGCGGGTACGGCCGTGAACGGGAATGCTTTCATCCCGCCGTACAACTGGGCGTATACGCCGAACAATGAATCGCCGCCCTACGATCTACAAGCTGCGCGCGCGGCCTTGGCGGCTGCGGGATGGCGCATGGCCGGCGACGGAACGCTTGCGCGCGGCAGTGAGCGGCTTGCGTTCACCCTCTCGATGTCGACCGGTAGCACGATTGGAGCCAGCGAGGCGCAGCAAATGCAAGCGCAATGGCGGCTGGTTGGCGCAGACGTCGCCATCCAGGCCGTACCCATCAACGTGTTGCGAAGCCCCGAAGGGCTTTGGACTACTGGACGTTTTGACATTGCGCTCCAAAACTTGGTCTTCGACCCCGACCCGGACCGGGAGGCTAATCTGGGCAGCACGTTCATCGGCTCACGCGGTTTCAACGATGGAAGGTATGTGAGCGCGGAATCCGATCGCTTGAGTGCACAAGCGGTCGGCGTGTATCCGCATGCCGAGCGCGCGCCCTTTTACTGGCAGCTCCAACGCCTGTGGAACCACGATCTGCCACTCCTGCCGCTCGCATGGCCGCAAGCGATCTACGTCGTCAACGATGACCTTCGCAACTTCAAGCCCGAGCCGGTCAACTCGGATTTTTGGAACGTTCAAGAATGGGAGATCTGAGCTAGCATGGCACGCGTTGTCGATCGTGTCACCGCACGCCATCTGTATACACTGCCGGTTGTCGGCGGCTGTGCGCTCGACCGATCCAGGTCGAGAATGGCCTACTGCGTGACAACCATGGATGAAGCGGTCAACGCGTACCGCGGCAGCGTGTGCGTGTTGGACCTTGCAAGCAATGCAACGCACACCTACACGCACGCGACGGCGCGCGACAGCAGCGCGCGATGGTCGGCGGACGGCGCGTCGCTCTTCTTCATCAGTGACCGCAGTGGCTCGACGCAGTTGTGGCGCGTCGACGCAAGTGGCGGCGAGCCGGTCGCGTTGCCGGCGCTGCCGGGCAATGTGTCGGCATTCTCGGTTTCCCCGAACGGAGTGCACATCGCCGCCATCGCCGTGCCGACGAAGAACCGCGAGGAGGTCGAGCGCCGCGGCTGGCGGCGGATCACGCGCATACGCTACCGCGCAGACGGCCCTGGGTATTTCGACGACCTGCCGGAGCTGTGGCTTGTCCACCTGGGCACTGGGACGACGCGTGCGATCACAGACGGCCAGGGTTTTGTCGGCTCGCCCGCCTGGAGCCCGGATGGCCGCACGCTTGCGTTTGCCGGCGAACATGCAACTGATGCAGATTCGTTGTGGCTGCGGGAACTATGGACCGCATCGGAAGACAGCGGCTGGCAGCCTCGGCAGATCGTGCACTTCGGGTCAGCGATCGATGCCCCGGCATGGTCGCCGGATGGTTCGCGCATCGCGTTTGCCGGTAGCTTGCCTGAAGGCGCGACCGGCGGCATGCACAATGTGCGGCTATTTGCGTGCGGCCGCGATGGCAGCGATGTCCGATGCCTGACTGCGAACGAAGAGTGGACCTGTGGCAGCTTTATCCTCACCGACACGAGTGCGGCCGGCGGCTTCCCTCCGCCGGTCTGGATCTCAAACGACGCCATCGCGGTGCTCGCATCGAACCGCGGGTCGGCACAAGTCTGGCTCGTTTCCGACAAACACGCAGCGAAAGCACTCACACCGTGTGAGATGTCGGTGACGGATTTCGATGTGCTCGATAAACGCAGCGTTGTTTGCTGCGCCTCGACACTCGCGGCGCCTCCCGAACTGTATCTGGCTCGTGAAGGCGAATGCCGCCGGCTGACGGAGATGACAAGCGCATGGAGCGCTGCGCTCGGCGTGGCGCCGGCGAAGCCGTTTGCGGTCGACCATAAAGGCACGACGATCGATGCGTGGCGCATCGAAGGCCAGGGAGCAACGCCGCGCGCGGCCGTGTTGCAGATCCACGGCGGACCGCATTTCGCGTACGGCAACGCTTTC
>JAFANK010000067.1 GCA_019232725.1 Vulcanimicrobiota bacterium
GGACGCATCGGCGTGCGGCTTGGCGGCGGGGTCATCACCGAAGCCAACGACATCGAAGCAAAAGACGGCGCGCTCGTCGTGCGCTCGCCCAAGTTCGGTGGGTCGATCATCAGCACGTTGCGATTCAAAGACGCGGACTACGGCGTCGTGGTGTGCCGAGCCAACAGCTTTGCGGCCAGGTCGGAGGCGGGCAAGGGTGAGGTGGTCACGCTTGCAGCGCCTACGGCGCAGTACAATACCCGCATCGAGGAGACTGTCGTCCAAGAAGCGGGAAAGCTTTCGGTGGACGAGGCCGGCATCGTGGTGTCGGGCGGCCGCGGTCTTGGCGGACCAGAGCATTTCGACATCATCGAAGCGCTTGCAGACGCGCTTGGCGGCGCGGTCGGCGCTTCTCGCGCGGCGGTCGACGCCGGCTGGATTCCGCACGCGCACCAAGTCGGCCAAACAGGAAAGACGGTGACGCCGCAGCTGTACATCGCCTGCGGCATCTCGGGTGCTATCCAGCACAAAGTCGGAATGCGCAGTGCAGGCATTATCGTCGCTATCAATAAGGATAGCAACGCGCCGATATTCGAATTTTGCGACCTGGGAGTCGTCGGCGATCTGTTTCAAATCGTCCCGGAGCTGACGAGACTCGTGAAGGAACGCAAAGGCGCCGCCTAAGCGTTTCCCACTAGTGTAGCCCGGACGCCGTACGCTTTTTCATGAAGAGAGGATCCGAGTTGGGCCGCTACCTTGTCGCGATGTTGTTCGCCCTCGTGGTCCTCGCGGCGATGCTCGGCGCACCGCCTTCCAGTCTTGCGGCCAAGCCGAAGGGACCGCAACCCAGTCCCTCACCCAGTTTCTCGCCCACACCCACGCCCGAAGAGCGGATCACGACGCTCAGCCAAACGGTCAGGGATAACCCGAACGACAAGGAAGCGCAATCCGAGCTCGGCGAGCTGCTCGTGGAGACCGGCAAATCATCCGAGGGCCGCGATCACTTGGAGACGGCGGTGCGGCTGGGCCAAAATGATGCGCAGGTCTGGTTTTTCATTGGTATGGCCGATCGCGAGCTTGGCGATCTTCCCGATGCAGTGACATCCTTCGAGCGCGCAGAGCTGTTGGATCCCGGCAATCAGGCGGTGCTGTCCAATCTCGTCGATGCATATTTGGCCGCCGGCCGGCCCAACGATGCGCTGCGCATCGCCAACCGTGCCATGCAATTGCATCCCAACGATTCCTTGAGCTATGAAACACTCGGCACGGTGCAACTCACCCAGGGCAAATTCGACGAGGGCCGGGCGTCATTGACCAAAGCGATCGCCCTCGATCCAAAGGACGTGCGCGCGAAGCTGTTGATCGCACGGTCCTACCTCACGCAGAAGAACCCCGATCCCGACAAGGCGCTGGCGCAATACAATGCGATTCTCGCCGACGACCCCAAGAACATCGAGGCGCTCTCCGGTAAAGCCGACGCTCTGGGGCAGAAGAACGACATTGGCGGCGCGGTCGACGCCTGGCAGCAAGTCGCCAAGCTCGAGCCAGATAGCGTCGAACCCGAGGACAACATCGCGCAGCTCTACCTGGACAAGAAGATGGTGGATCAAGGCCGTCAAGCCTTTGCGCAAGCGATCAAAGATCACCCCAAGGCGGTTGAGCCATGGGCCATGCAGGCCGAGTACGACACTCGTCAGCACAACTATCTGCAAGCGGAAAAGGAATACGAGCAGGCGTTAGCGCTTGAGCCCGGTAACGCCGAGCTGCTCTTCGAGTACGCGCGCATGGAACTGATCGTGCTGCGGCACTACACGAAGGCGCAAGACGCGTTCTCACGGATCGTCAACGAACAGCCGGGGAACCCGGAAGCGCTCTTCTGGCTCGGCCAAGCCTACGCCGCGCAGGGTCAATGGGCGCAGGCGAGGGACGAGTACCAGCAGTCATTCCAGCTTGCCCGCACCTATCCGGCGCTGTTCAACTTAGGTCTGGCCTACTTCAATCTGCAGAACTACAAGGAAGCGCGCCAGATATTCGAAGCGCTCGCCGGGCATCAGGACAAATCACATCCCGATCCGCAACTGTGGTTCGTGATGGGCGAGACCTACCGGCATCTCGGCGATAAACAAGATGCGACCGCGGCCTACAAGCGGTATCTGACCTACGTGCCCTCAGGCGCGGGCGCCGACAAGGCGCGCACGTACATCAAACAACTCAACACCGGCTCCTAGAGTAGAGGCTCCTAGTGTAGAGGCGGCACTTTACGTGCCGCCTGTGCTAATGTGGGGGCGCCTGTGCTAATGTGGGGGCGGCACTTTATGTGCCGCCCTTTCAAGCAAGCCAGTTCCTCACTTGCTCTACCATCGTATGCAGACGTGGATCGCGCAGCGGCTTAGCATCCGGAACGTGGACGTCGGGCGCGTGTTTGCCGAAGTCATAGGCGAGTGACGATCCGCTCGTGCGCAAGTTGTCGAGTGAGTACCCGCCCTCGAGCACGAGCGCGAGCGGCGCATTATGATGGCTCCCCACCTCGCCCAGTAATCCGCACAACGCATCCACCGCGCGGGGTGCGACCGGCAGACCGGCGATCGGGTCACCTGCCAAAAAATCAAAACCAGCCGATACCAAAATTGTCTTCGGCTGGATCTTTTCCGCCGCCGCGGGCAAAACGTGCGCCCACAAGGCCACAAAGTCGTCGGTGTCGGTCGCATGCGAGAGCGGCAGATCGATGACAAATCCATTATTGCGGATCTGCGATTCGTCGAAGCCACCCGTGCCCGGATATGCTGGGTACGCATGCGAGGACACGAAGCCGAGCGCACCCCGTCCTTCGGCCAGTACGCTTTCGACCCAAGCCTGCGTGCCGTTACCATGATGATAGTCGAAGTCGACGATGAGTACATTGCCGCGCTCTTTGAGCGCCCACGCGCTGGCGATGGCCACATTGTTGAAGACGCAAAACCCATGCCGCGCGCCGGCTCGGCATGATGGCCAGGAGGTCTGATCACCGCGATCGCTGGTTGGTCGATCCGCGCAGCGGCTGCAGCCGTAAGCGCGCCACCCGCGGCCTCGAGGGCGACGGCAAATGAATCATGCGAAACGACGGTATCGCCGGTCGGCAAGTCGACGACCGTTTCACCGTCGAGGCTTTCGCAGACACGCTCGACCGTCTCAACGTATCGCCGGGGATGCACAGCAATGATCTCATCCGACTTGGCCGGGCGTGGGAGCCCAAATGATTTGCGCGAGGCGCCCCCCG
>JAFANK010000292.1 GCA_019232725.1 Vulcanimicrobiota bacterium
GCTCACGCCGCGTGCTCCCTTATCCGCCGCCCGGCGCCGACGACGAAGCCGATGCACCCGGCCACCTCGAAGGTCGCCTCGTGGCGCGGCTGGGTGGCCAGCGCCTTGGGAAGGACCAGAATCGCGGCCCGGACTCCGGCGCCCGCGAGGCCGGCGGGCAGCCTCGCGTGAGGCGTCGCAGCGACGTACAGAACCTGAGCCGACCGGGCGCCCGGGGCGAGTCCGGGAGCCCTCGTCCCGGGGCCACCCTCGACGAGCGCCAGCCTGGCGTGTGCGACCGGCCAGGCCGTCAGGTCCGGGTCGACTTCGAGCGGCCGGTACTCCCCTGGGAGCAGCAGGCCGCAGCCGGTGCGGGTACCGAGTTCGAGCACGAGGGAAGCCGCGGCGCGGACCGCGGCGTCGAGATGCTCGGACGGGCCTTCGCACCGGGCATCGACCACCACCAGCGGGCGCGACTCGGTGTCCGCGCGCAGGCGTCGTTCGAGAAGGCCGGCGCCGCGCGCCAGCGCCGGCCAGTGGATGCGCGAGGCCGGAGTGCCCTGACGGTAGGGCCGCAGGCCGTCGACCTCGGTTGCGCCGAACGGCTCGAGCGCAGCCGCGCCGCTGGCCCGCCGCCACTTCTCCCCCGCGCCCGGGACCCACTTCACACGCTCGGTGCGCGGGAGAACCAGCAACTCCTGCGCCGGCGACGAGCTCACACGCTCGACTCGGGCGAGCTCGAGCGCGTCGGACACGATCAGCGTCGGCGGGTCGATCCGCCTCACTCCGCGCCGCGGGAACGAGGCCACGATCCGAACGCTCGCGGTGTGTCCACCGGAGATGATCGACATCGGCCCGCGAATCGAAATGGGCTCGCCCGCGAGCGGATCCTCGACGGCCGCCCCCGGCAGCCCCCAGGGTCCGCGCCGGACCTCGACCGTCGCTTCGATCGGTTCGTCCTCGACCACCCGGTCGGAATCGAGTCGCCGGTCGATGTGGGCACCTCGCGCGGCCAGGCTGACCCACGCAGGCGCGGCGAGCCCGAGCACGACCAGCGCGACGCCCGAAACGAACAGCGGAGCGGCTTCGAAGGTGAGCGCGATCAGGATCAAGACCAGACCTGCGACCGCTGCCGCCCCCGCTCGTCTCACGGCGTTTGCTGCTCCTCCGCTCCGCGAGCCGTCACGTCACAGCGCTCTCACCGAGGCAACGGCATCGCTGACGACGTCCGCCGCCGACCGTCGTGCCGACTCGGGGGCGAGCACAAGGCGGTGCGCGAGAACCGGTTGGGCCAGGGCCTGGACGTCGTCGGGAAGCGCGTGGTCGCGGCCCTGCATCATCGCGTACGCCTTGGCCGCGCGCAGGAGCAGCAGACCGGATCGCGGGCTCGCGCCGAGGTCGACGCGGGGATCCTCCCGCGTCCGCCACAGCAGGCGCACGATGTAGTCGCGCAGCGGCTCGGAGGCGCGCACGCGCATCGCCGTGTCCTGGGCGGTCAGCACCTCGGCGGCGGTGGCGACGGGCGCGAGCGTCAGCACCCGGTCGCCGGCTTCGTGGTCGGCGAGCATCCCGGCCTCGGCGCCGCGCGAGGGGTATCCGAGCGTGATCTTGACCATGAATCGGTCGACCTGTGCCTCGGGCAGCGGGTAGGTGCCCTCGTACTCGATCGGGTTCTGAGTCGCGAGCACAATGAACGGGCGAGCGAGCTCGTGGGTGTGGACGTCGACGGTCACCCGGCGCTCCTGCATGCACTCGAGCAGCCCGGACTGGGTCTTCGGCGACGCGCGGTTGATCTCGTCGACGAGCACCACGTTCGCGAACACCGGGCCGGGGCGGAATTCGAAGCGCGCCTCGCGCTGGTCGTAGACGTTCGTTCCGACGACGTCGGCCGGAAGCAGATCGGAGGTGCATTGCACGCGCGCGAACTGGCAGTCGATCGAGCGGGCGAGTGCCCGCGCCAGCGCGGTCTTGCCGACACCGGGGTAGTCCTCGATGAGCACGTGGCCCTCGGCCAGCAGCGCGACCATGAGGTGCGTCAACGTCTCGGGGCGCGCCTGGACC
>JAFANK010000336.1 GCA_019232725.1 Vulcanimicrobiota bacterium
CCGCGCCCCGGCAAGAGTGGAGTTGCCGGCGAGCAACGTGCCGTTATCGTCGACAACCGCAGCCGTGTAGCCCGACGTGCTGTCGATACGTTCGACGATCGCCTGGGCGATCTGCGTGCGCGAACGGTGTTGGGTGGCCAGCGCAGCGGCCGTGTGCTGGACGTCATCAGCGATACGCGCGCGATTATTGGCATCGAACCAGATGCTGGGCGCCGCTTGCGACAACGCCCACGACGCGACGCCGTACACCGCGAACGCCGCGAATGCCGCGAGCGCGGCGATGCCCAAACCGGCGAACCAGCTGCGACGAATCACGTCATCTTCTTCTGTCTTGAGGGCGGACTTACTTTGCCGCTAGCTGGGAATGGCCTGGGAGGGTCGGCTTTCGCCGTCAGATCTTGACGGATGAATGTGGTCCGGCAACCACGGTCGCAAGGATCTGTTGCACGAGAGCGCGCTTAGCAGCATAGTCGAACGAGTATGTGTTGGTGAGCAGCACCACTGCAACGCGATCGTGCGGCAATGTGGCATTCTCGCCGCTAAAACCGGTCCAGCTGCCGGTGTGGCCGACCTCAAGTTTCCCGGCGACCGATTCGAAGCCAACGCCAAGGCCGTAGCCCTTGGGCCAATCTCCGCCTTTTTGAGGCGATGGTGTGAACATGAGCTCGAGCATGTCCTGATCGATGACGCGCCCCGTGTCGAGCGCATCATCCCACGTTATGAGGTCGAGCACGGTTGAGTTGACGCACCCGTCGGGGTAATCGAGCACCGCGGCGCTGTCGGCGCCCGGATCGACCGGCACCGTTTTGCCATTCACCGCGGTGTAGCCGATGGAGCCTTGGGGCAATGACAACGGCGTTGTGCCGACCGTCGTTTGTCTGAGGCCAAGCGGCGCGATGATGCGCGTGCGCAAGAACGAGTCATAGGGCATGCCGCTGGCCTTCTCGACGATCAGGCCGGCGACGATGTAATTGCTGTTGCTGTATTCGTACTTGGTGCCGGGTGGAAAAAGCAAGTTCAGCTTGTATACCGTTGCCCGCACCACGCTCGGCCTGAGCTCATTGTCGGAAAGCTGATCGAGATAGTCCGACAGGCCGGACGTGTGATTGAGGACCTGGCGGACCGTGATCTCGTCGCCATGCGCGAATCCTGGTAAATACTTGGACACGTGGTCATCGATGTTCAGTTTGTGTTCTTGCTGCAGCAACAGAATCGAGGCGGCGGCGAACTGCTTGCTCATCGATGCGATGTTGTAGACGGTCGTCGGGGTTGCGGGCAGCCGGCGTGCTAGGTCGCGGTACCCGTAGCCGCGTGCGAACATCGCTACGCCATTGATGCCGACGCCTAGCGAGGCGCCAGCAATGTGCTGATCGCGCACGGTTTTGCGAACGAGCGCATCGATCGCCGCTGCTTGTGAGGGTGTCAACGTGGCTTGCGGCGCTTGCGACGCCGTGGGCGATTGCGCCGGCGGCGGACTTGCGGATTGACAGCCCAGCGCGACCATGCTTAGGCTGACGAGCAGCGAGAGCCCGATATGCTTGGACATGCTAGTGAGGCCTGGCCGTCGGCTCAGACGCTACGCCCGGCAAACTTGTGGCTGGCGCTTGCGGCGCCATGGCGCCATGCGGTGTGATCTGGCGCGGGTGCGACAGCATGTCGCGCCAGGCACGTTCGAACTGCTCGTCGATCGAACCGATGGCATGCACTCCGTGCGGCTGCTCGTAATAGTGTGTTTCGATGCCGCTTCTGCTCAGCAGATCCAAGTTCTGACGCATGTAACCCTGTGGCACGATGGGATCATCGCTGCCGATGACGAGATACACGGGTGTGGCCTGCAATTCCCGCAACGCCGCAGGCATCGTCTCGGTGGTCATGCCACCCGATGCGGCGAGCACGCCCGCCCATATGTCCGGATGCTCGGGCGCGACGATGAACACGCCGTAACCGCCCATCGAATGACCGGCTAGATACACGCGTTGCTTGTCGATGTTGAATGCTTTCTCCGCAACTGCGAGCGCCGCGTAGACGTCGAGAGGAGCGGGATCGACGTATTGACTGTCGCCGCGCGCATAGGGCGCGACGACGATCGATCCGGTGGACCTGGCCGCAGCTTGCAACCAGGGCAGTGCGATGGGATCGTTCTCCGAGCAGGTCCGCCCATGCAGGAACACGACAAGCGACGTGGGCCTGTGCGGATCGTAGCTTGGCGGCACGTATGCTGCCAGTGGCTGCTGCGTGTGGTCCACGGGTGAGAGGAAGACGGTGTCATCGACGCCCCGCACGGCCGCGAGCTGGTGATAGTCGCCCGTCGCGTACTGGCGGATAAGGCTCTTCTCGAGGCGTGCGAGCGTCGTCATCAAGGCGATGAAATCGGCAGGCTGCATCCACGCCGGGCGATCGGTCATTCCTGGTCCGGGCGTGTCTGCATCCAACCGCTGCACGAGCTCGGCGGCGATGCCGGAGCGCTGGTTGATGACCGGATAGTTGTCACGCAAGATCGCGTGCGCTTGGGTAAGATCTTCGCGCGCTGCTGCCAGGGGATCAGGACTTGGGGTTTGCGGCGCCGCGCCCAGCGTGGCTACGGTGACAAAGGCGGCTCCCAACAGGGCGACAAGCCCTGCAGACGTGTGGTGGCCGTCTACGCGTAGGCGTCTTGCAGCGCGACGAGGCGTGGGTCGATCGTTTCGATGGGCAGCGACGAGATCGCGGGATGGTCGCCGAGCGTCAACGCATCGAGCGTCGGCCTGACCTCGCGGTAGAAGATCCCGAGTGGGATCTTGCCCGCTGCGGTCAGCGTAGCGAACGCCTTCTGCTTGTCGTGCTGGTCGTACCCAGGCGCGTCGTCGAGATGGTAGACGTTTTCTTTGAACCATTTGTACGTGTTGATCTTGTTGAACGTGACGCACGGCGACATCACCTCGACCACGGCGAAGCCGGGGTGGCGTACCGCCTCTTTGATCATTTCGGTCATCTGCTTGGGTTCGGAGGAAAATCCTCGTGCCAGAAATGTGCCACCCGCCGCGAGCGCAATGGCCAAACCGTTGATGGGAGCGTCCGGGTTTCCTTGCGGGTGCGTTCCATCTTTATAGCCGAGCATGCTGGTGGGCGACGACTGGCCTTTGGTGAGACCATAGGTCTGGTTGTCCATGACGATGTACGCCATGTTCGGGTTGCGGCGCACTGCATGCAAGAAATGACCCGCCCCGATCGCGTAGCCGTCGCCATCGCCCCCCGCCACGATCACGGTCAGGTCCTTGTTCGCGAGTTTGACGGCGGTGGCCGTCGGCAGCGCCCGGCCATGCACACCGTGGAAGGCGTAGGAGTGCAAGTATCCCGAGATTTTCCCCGAGCAGCCAATGCCAGAGATGAAGGCGACGTCTTTGGGCTGCAAGCCAAGATCAGCGCAGGCTTGCTTGAGCGCAGCGAGCACGCCGAAGTCTCCACAGCCCGCGCACCACCATGAGGGCGTTGCGGTTGCGAAATCTTTCGGACTGAGCACGGTTGCCATATCGCCTACCTCGCCACCGAACGCACGCCGGCGGCTGTCTTTTCTGGACCCACTGGCGTCACGCTCGCTCCCTTTTCTGTCGGCGACGTGGCACTGGCGAGCACCTTCTTCACGGCATCGATGATCTCGATCGGCCGGAATGGGCGCCCATCGTACTTGCGCACGGGGTGCATGTGGGGCAACGGACCTGTGACGTAGCGGATCAGGCGTTCTAATTGTCCGGTGATGTTGTTCTCAACCACGAAGACGTGCGCGGCGCTGTGCACGAAAGCGCGAACTTCTTCTTCTGGGAACGGCCACAGCGTGCGCAGTTGGAGAAAGCGCGTCGCGATGCCGTCTGCGTGCAGCCGATCTTGTGTCTCGGCGATAGGTCCGCGGTTTGATCCGTACCCGATGAAGGCCACCGCCGCTTTGGGATCGCCGAGGAGATTCGGCCGCGGCAACTCGGGTCGCATGCTCTCGAGCTTGTGCATGCGTTTTTCCATCATGCGCCGGCGGTTAGTCGCATCTTCTGTGATGACACCGCCATCGGAATGCTCGGAACCTGGAGCGAGATGCATGCCGCCGTCCACGCCGGGGATCACCCGTGGCGAGACGCCGTCCTCGCTGAACGCGAAGCGTTTGTATTCCCCGAAGGTCACGCCGCCGTTACGGATGAGCTTGCCGCGGTCGACGGTGACCGAACCGAACTCGAGGCGCGGAGTCGTCTCCTTGCTCTGGCAAAGCGCTTGCTCGGACAGGACGAAGACCGGCACCTGATACTTCTCGGCGAGATTGAACGCAGCGACCGTGAGATAAAACGATTCTTCGACCGTGCCAGGGGCAAGCACCACCCGCGGGATCTCTCCGTGACCTGAGAAGATGAGATGGTTGAGATTGCTCTGTTCGGTCTTGGTCGGCATGCCGGTAGAGGGGCCCGCGCGAGCACATTCGATGACCACGATCGGCGTCTCCACGACGCCCGCCAAACCGATGCCCTCGGTCATGAGCGCTTGCCCTGGCCCCGACGTCGCCGTCATGGAACGAACGCCGGCGAACGACGCGCCGATCGTCATGTTGATGGCTGCCAATTCGTCTTCAGCCTGCACGACGACGCCGCCATACTTGGGCGCGTGGCGGGCCATCCATTCGAGCACGTCGGTCGCAGGTGTGATCGGATAGCCAGCCATGAAGCGGCAGCCGGCGACGAGCGCGCCGTAGCCGATGGCATCGTTGCCCATCATGAGCAAACGGTCGCCATCGGGGCGGGCCACAAGATCGTAGCCGCTCGGCGTCGTGCAATGCTCGCGCACGTACTGCTCGCCGGCATCGATCGCGGCGACGTTTTGGGCCACGACCTTCTCACCCTTGCGCTCGTATTGCTTGGTGACGAGCGTGCGGACGATCTGCGGGTCCATGCCGACGAGCGCAGCGAGCACACCCATCGAAATAGTGTTGCGCACGAGCTCGAGCCCCAGCTGCTCCTTGGCGATCTTCGCGAGCGGCACTTCATAGAACGTGACGTCCGGCCGGCGTACGGCATCGGTGAGCTTTTCGGTGGAATTGTCGAAGATGACAAAACCGTGCGGGCGGATCTCCTGGATGTGGCGCTCGACGCACTCGAGGTCGAAGGCCACCATCGCGTCGACGTAGTCGGCGAGGCCGTAGTGGCGGTGTTGGCCAGCGCGGATCACGTAGTTCGTGTGGCCGCCGCGGATGCGCGAAGGGAAATCTTTATAGGTGTACAGCTCGAGGCCCATGCGCTTGAACGCCGTGGCGATGAGGTCGCCCGTCGTCAAGCTCCCATCGCCGGCTTGGCCGCCGAAGAGCACCTCGATGTTATTCGTGATCACTGTTCTGAGATATCGGCCTTTTGGACCATAAAGCGGACTCAGGAAGGGACATCTTCCGTACATTTGGCCATTGCGACGGGTTCGACCTAGTCCGCGCTGATGGCAATGTCGTAGGGCTAGATCGACCACTCCCAAGGATTGTAGAACGCGGAAAGGGTCGTCGCCGGACGGTATCCCCGCAGGTCGGAATTCGCCAAATCCTCATCGCGGACGAACCACAACACGTAAAACGGCAGCGCGCTCGTGATCGACGACTGGATGGCCGCGTATGCTTGCTTGCGTGCACGCGTGTCGTACGAACCACGAGCTATCAGCTCTGCCCGATCGAGTGACGGCGAACAGAAGTGATAGACGTTCCAGCCGTTCGGCGGCGCCATCGTGCACCCATAGAGCTGGAAGTTGTCGGGGTCAAGCCCTTCCGTCCAACCCTCAAATGCCACGTCGAAGTTGCCCGCCTGTTCCACCCCACTGCCAAGCGCGTAGAGCACGTTCTCGGGATAATTGTGGATGGACACGTCCACGCCGACGGCGCGCCACTGCTGTTGGAGTATCTCTTCTGCCCGAGCTGCGGTCGCATCGTTCGCCAGGCCGACCAGCGACAAGTGCAGCGGCCGCCCGTTCTTCTCGCGAACGGCGCCGGGAGCGCCCTGGCGCCAGCCGGCACCGTCGAGCAACTCGCCGGCCTTTTGCGGGTCGTAGTGGTAGACGGTCAGGTGATCGCTGTGCGTCCAGCGCCACGGCGGCTGGTCGCTGTCAGCGACTATATATTCATCGTGCGTCACCTGGCGGATGAGAGCGGGAACGTCAACGGCGTAGGCGAGGGCGCGGCGCACCGCAAGATCAGAGACGGGCTCGCGCCCGGCATTGAACCCGACGTCGGCGTAGGTCGAAAATGGATACCGGTAGATCGTCGTGCCCGGCACCGATGCCAACTGCGGTGCCTGCTCCGCCGGCACGTCACGATACATATCAAGCTCGTGCGTGCGCATCTGCGTCAAGAGCGTCGTCGCGTCCGGAATGATGTGGTAGTCGATCTCTTTGAGTTTCGGCGCGCCGCGCCAGTAGTGCGGGTTGGCGACAAGGCGGATGAACACGCCGGGCTCGTTCTCGACGATGCGAAACGGCCCCGTGCCCACGGGCAAACGATTGTACTCGGCATGGTTGATGCTCGCAAGTCCGCGCAGCGCATGTTCGGGCACGAGGCAATAATCGTTGAAGAAAATATCGATAAAACCGGCTTGGGGCCGCTTGAGGCGGACGACGGCGGTATGCGCGTCCGGCGTTTGAATCGAGGCTACCTGATCGTAGTAGTCCGTTGATTGCACGGTGTTGAGCGGATTGACCACCTGCTGCCAGGAGAACCGCACGTCGTCGCTTTGGAACGGTGCGCCGTCCTGCCAGAGCACGCCGTGTCGTAAGTGGTACGTGATCGTGCGACCGTCGGCGCTGATGCCGTCATTTGCGCGCGTGGGCACTGCGGTCGCAAGCTCGGGTCGCAACGCCTCTTTCTCGTCGACCACAAAAAGATGCGCGCACCACAAGCTGTCGATCTCGGTGTCGACCGTGAGCGTGCCGAGCATGCGGTTCAGATTGTCGGGGACGCGCGTGTCGCCGATGCGCAAGATCCCCGCATGCG
>JAFANK010000108.1 GCA_019232725.1 Vulcanimicrobiota bacterium
CGATCCGCTTGTCGGATGCGGCGATCGCGATCGCGCCGATCGATGCGACCGGCTGTTTGCCAAAAACATCATCCCAGGTGACGCCGCCATTGGTCGTTCGCCAAACGCCGCCGCCGGCTGCGCCGAAATAGTACAGCAGCGGATCCGGGTCTGTGCCCGCGACAGCTGCGACGCGTCCGCCTGCAATCGCCGGCCCGATGTTGCGCCAGCGCAAGGCGCTGAGTTGGTCCGCCGATGATGCCAACCAGTAAAGAGGAATCGCGTCGGTCGTCGTTCGCACCATCGGTGACGCTTGTGGTGCGGGCGTAGGCGCCGGTTGCCCCGTGCTGGTGCCTGAAACGACCATCAAAAAAAAGATGCCTGCGCAAGCCAGCGGCAGGCATCGTGCAGACGGGGCCGCTGTTAGCCGCAATACCTTAGAAGCCCATCGCGCTGCGGTAGTAGCGATCGAACTGGTGGAGCAACCCCTCTTGGTTGGCATAGGGCCCCGGCGTGTACGAACGCGAGGAGATGCCGAGCTGCGACAGCTCGCAGACGTGCCAGTCTTGGCGGTTGGTCATGTCCCAGAAATCGACGGCGTTGCTCGGATCAAATCCAGGCTTCGCAATCGTGCTTGGCTGGAACAGCCACTGACACACGATGATCGTGCGGTCCACGCTGATCGGGATCGGCCGGTGCACCATGACGTAGTCCGGCTCCAGGCTTAACAGCATCGACGGGAAGATCGCGTAATAGTAGACGTGGTCGAGCTCCTCACCGTCGACACCCGGCAGCGACGGGTAGTCCGACGTGCCGCTCATCGTCATGCGCATACCCGAGGTGCGCATCGTCATGTAGCCGCCGAGAAACGGCCCTTCACCAAGATCGTTTCGGCCGCTGTCAAAGGGGGTGAGCTTGTCGAGCGCGGGGTGCACGAGCGGGCAGTGATAGCATTCCGAGTAGTTTTGGATGACGAGCTTCCAGTTGCACTTGAGGTCGTAGGTGATAGTCTTGGCGACGCGCAGATCGCCGATGTGCCAGCGCTCAAAGCGTCCGATCAGTGGTGCGAAAGCGCGCTCAAACGGCTCCGGCGTATCAGCCAAATTGATGAAGATGAAGCCTTCCCACGTGGCCAGCGATGCAGTCTTGAGGGGGTAGAGCTCTTTTTCGAAGTCCGGCACCCCATCCATATTGCGCGCCGCGGTCAGCCGCCCGTCGAGCGCATAGGTCCAAGCGTGATACGGGCACATGATCGAGCCCAAAAACTTGCCTTGGGTCTCCGTACACATCCGGGTGCCCCGGTGGCGGCAGACATTGTAGAGGGCGCGGATCTGCCCGTCCTGGCCGCGCACGATGATGAGGCTCTCGCCCGCGACGTCAGCCAAGAAGTAGTCGCCGGCATTAGGAATCTGCTCCTCGCGGCCGATGAAGAGCCACCGCTGTGCGAAGATGCGCTCGGCCTCGCGAGCGAAGATCTCGGGCGAGAGGTAATACTCACGGGGTAGCGTGCGGGCACCGGTGGGGACGCTGGTCTTGGTAAAAACAGCCATGATGTAATGACCTCTGTCACGAGAGTACTGCGCATTGTCGTTCTCCAATGTGCAGAATCGCGCCTTGCGGGTTGACACGCGCAAAGAAAGTGCATTATCATCTTCGAGATAGATACCTCGTTAGGTGAGGCGTCTGCACGAAGAGAAGCCGCTGCCCGGAAAGGTCGAGAGACCCCAATGGGCCACCAGGCACCGCCGAATCAAGGCGTTACCTAAGCCGGCTGAGTCCCATAGCTCTATGTCGTGCGGTGCCAAAGCTCGACGGATGAGGATCTCGGCTCACTAGCCGTTTTGTTCATCAACCGTCGCCTGCGAGGAGCAGCGGCGGTTTTTCGTTTGCTGTTTTGAGAGGGGGTGATCGTCACCGTGGACGGCAGTAATAGGCCGCATTTTCTCTTGGTCCGTACGCCCGGCATGCCTGCCGCCGCCACGGGCCGCACGTCAAAATAGGAGTCTTGTGATATGAAGAAGGTTATTTTCGGGCCGCTGTCTGCGGCCATCCGTGGCACACTGTGGGTGATCGATCTCGTCCTGAACCCCCAGCGCCAGACTGGGCTCGCCACGTCGGCGTTTCCACAGCCGTACTCGATCCACCAGCCCCTCTTCCTCGGTTAAGCGAGTCCACGACTTCGTCATGGCGTCATCACAGCCAGCACCGCCTGGGCCGTCGGCGAAGCGCTCAACCAGCCTCGGTCCATCAACGAGCGTCCTAGCCGCGTTCCCGCGTTTTATCTGCCGAGCCTCATCGGCACGGCGGTGGCTGGTGCGGTCGTGCTGTTGCCCAACGTGCCGCTGGGTTTCCTCAACCTGACGGTGCAGGTCATCGCCACGATCTTCATGCCC
>JAFANK010000265.1 GCA_019232725.1 Vulcanimicrobiota bacterium
TCCGCAGCCTGCGCTGCCTGCACAACAACAGCAAGCTGGAACGCTTCCCGACACAGGCACGCAGCCGGCACCTGAACCAACGGGGACGATCGCGCACCCGTACATGCCCGTGACACCGCCGTAAAAAGAAAAGCCTAGCGCGGAATCTCGTCCACTTTTGCGGCGAAGATGAAGTCGCTTTCGGTCAACCCGTTGATCTTGTGTGTCCAAATCTCGATCTTCACCTTGCCCCACGCAAGGTAGATATCGGGGTGGTGGTTCTGCTCGTCGGCGATCGCACCGACGGAGTCGACGAACTGCAACGCCTGCGCGAAGTTGGGAAACTTATAATTCTTCACGAGATGATGGTTGTCGACGACATCCCAACCGTCCACGTGCGGCAGGAACGATTCGATCTCAGCTGGGGTGAGTGGCGGGACTCCTCCGTGACACGACACGCACGTCTTTTCTGCTAGCTTCACGCGAGTGCCGTTCAGCGGGGAGGCCCGCCCTACCTTACCGGCTCAACTGAGCCAGCCTTTGTGCATCGTTTTGTCTATCGTACTGCTGGCGCGCGCCGCAGGATCTCGCGAGCCGACGTGCCCCCATACGACCAGGCGGGAATGAGGCCGTACAAGTTGCTGATGAGCGGGCTGGCTGAGTTGCGCAAGCGCACGAGGCCGAAGTTGTCCTCGATGGTCTTGAGGGTTGAGTAGTGATTGTAGAGCGTCGCTGAGCGCAGCGGACCAGGCGGGAGCTGCCCAGGGATGACGATGGCGGCGATGTGGCCGCCGCCCGGGTTGGTCGAGAGACAGCACCCAAGGTTCGAGCTATAGTCGTTTTCGTCCCAGACGACGAGGATGACCGAATTGCTCGTGAATGCGCGTGAGCTCGTGATCGTGTAGACCAAACCGGCGACATGCGCGTCACCTTCGCGCAACAGCGCGTCGTTGTTGGAGCAGCCAGGCTGTCCATGCATGTCATGGCATTGGTCGGGCACGATGAACACCACGTTCGGCGTCGTCGCGGGACTCGCAAACCTCGATGCGAGGTCGCCAGGGTTCTTGTATGGCAATATCTTCGCCAGACGCACCGGATTGTCGACCACATTCTTGAAGTAGACGAACGGATTGTGCTTTTGTGCGTACAGCGTGTCACCGGTCAGCGGCCAGCGCGGGCCTAAAAATCCGGCTGAGGGCATGGTCTGCTCGAACGCTTCCCACGATCCGCCGGCAGACTCGAGCGTGTCGACGAGCGTCGGGCCTGCGATCACTGGGTCGCAGGGCGACTGCGGCGGTTTTGCAGCGCAGCTCGGGTTATCGTCGTGGATGCCGAAGAAATCGCCCGCGAACATGGAGAGATAATTGGGCAAGCTCGGGTGGGTCGTGCCGAAATACAGCGTCGCCAACTCGAAATTGGTCGCCAGGAACGTGATATACGGCGTATCTGGGCAGCCTGGTGATTCCGGCGGGCCGCACAGCGAGGTGCCATCGTTATGGCCGATGACGTCGTCAAAACCTTGATTCTCCATCATGATGATGAAGATGCGATCGAATCTGCTTCCTTTGAGCACTTGAGCTGATGCCGGCTGAACAGCCAGCAACACCGCGAGCCCCAAAGCAAAAGCGGCACAAGCAACGAGGAGCCGATTACGCATCGAGTATTTCTCCTTTGCGCGTGTGAACGCGAAACATTCGAGAACAACACATCGCACGCATAGCATGCGACGGACCCCTGCAGCGTAGCCAGGGTTGGTTAAACGCAGATTATCGTAGCTTTAAGAGCTGATGCGGGAGGCGGCTAAGCTATCTTAGCGTGCTTTGAAATGGAGCATAGGATGCGGCGATGCTAGCGTAGCCGATCAGCTGCGACCGAAGCCTGCTTCGTGTAACCCATTGAGGATGAATTGCACCGCTAAGGCAGCCATGATGATACCGAGCAAGCGCGTCAAGACGTTGACTCCGGTGCGGGTCAGAAAGCGCATGACGAGCTCGGCAGAGCGCATACACAGCCACGTGACCAAGAGCGCAGCACCGTACGCCAAGTAGATGATCATCAGCTTCTCGGTATTGCCTTTGCTTAAGTTGATGAGCAAGAGCACCGTGGCGATAGTCCCAGGGCCGGCGATGAAGGGTATGGCAAGCGGGAAGACGGCG
>JAFANK010000358.1 GCA_019232725.1 Vulcanimicrobiota bacterium
GTATCATGCGTCCGTACTTGCGACAACGTGGCGGGTACGGCTGGGACATGATGACGCGAACTGCCGCAATCCAGGTCAGCCTCGATTACAGCGATTTGGGTGACCTTGGCCGCAAATATGTGCTCGGCAACCGTCTCGGTCCGATCGTGGCGGCCATGTTCGCCAACTCACCTTTTGCGGGCGGCGTCACGACGGGGCTTTTGTCCACGCGCTATGCGGTATGGCTGGACACCGATCCCGACCGCACAGGCCCTGGCCCGCTCTCGCTAAGCGACCAGTTCGACGTTCGCGACCTTGCTGCAGCGCTGCTCGACGTGCCGGTCTTTTATGTCATCCGCAGCGGCGAACTCGTCGCCTGCGCAGGCCTTCGGCTGACGGATATCGAGGACGCGCGCGTGGAGGACTTCCGTGACCTGCTCAGCATGGTCTTCACCGAGGCGCGCGTTCGCGAATACGTTGAGATGCGCAGTGCGGACAGCGGCTCGCCGCAAATGGCGCTCGCGCTCTTATCATTGTGGAAAGGGCTGACCTACGATAGCTGCGCGTTGACCCAAGCCCTCGAGGTCGCACCGCATCTCGATCAGGCAGCGTACCGTTCGTTGCAGATGGCGGTGGCCCGGCACGGACTCCGTGCGCATTGCGAGGGTGTGGACGTGCTTCGCATCGCACGCGATGTCGTTGCACTCGCTCGCGAAGGCTTGGGCAGGATCGCGCCACCGGAAGTCGCCCACCTCGACATGCTCGCCCAACACGTCGCAGACGGTGTGACGCCTGCGGACTTGCTGCTTGCGATATCTAAAGGCGACGTTTACCGCGCCATGCAAGCGGCCATCGTCGCGTAGCGGCGCTCTTTAGTCGAGCTTTGCCACTAAGAACGGCTTGGTCGTGGGGGCTGTGGCGCCGCCGCTTTTCTCGACCGTGACCGCCACGATGGCGCCTTTGACTGGCGCCTCTTGCATGTCGACCGTTCCACCACCGTTTGCGTCGGGCGAGAACACCGGTTCCGGTTTAGGCGCGCCACCCGGCGGAATCATCCAGGCCTGATACTGTTTGCCGGCTGGCAGTGCTGCAAGGCCTTGCAGCTGCACGTGCAGCACGCCACCACCGCGCACCGACACCGTGCCGTATGCATGGCAGTTCGCGGCCGAAGGCACGCACGACGCCGCCCAACTCTGCGCCGTTTGGTGCTGTGTGTTCCACCAGATCCCGGCCGCGACGATGACGGCTGCGGCAGCAGCAGCAGGCACAAGCCAGGGCACCGCACGCGAGCGTCGTGCTTGAGCCTGGTCAAGCCGTGCCGGCAATGCGACGAGGATGCGATCCCGGAGGGTCGCCGGCGGTGCTTGTGCGGCTGATAAACCTAACGCTGCGGTTGCAGCTCTGGCAACGGCGAATTCCTCGCGGCAGGTCGCGCACTGCGCCAGGTGGGCGCGTACCACGGCGCATTCACCCGTGCTGGCGTCGATCGCACCTATCGCGTAGGCAGCGACCATGTCGAGCATCGCGTCGTCGTGTTGCGCGCTCATGTCGTCGCCTTCTCGTGTAGCGCATCCCACAGCCGCCGCAACCCCGCGCGGATCCGGCTCTTCACCGTCCCCAGCGGGGCGCCGATACGCATCGCCACTTCGCTGTAAGAGAGTCCGTTGAAATAGGCGTGCTCGATCGCCTCACGTTGCTCGCCAGGGAGCGTTTGGAGCGCGGCGTTGACGACGCCCGCGTCAAGTCTGGAGAAGACCTCCTCTTCGAGGTCGTCATCAGCCACGAGATCCTCAGGGATCTCTGGTTCTCTCGTGCGCACAGCAGCGCTGCGCACAACATCAAGGGCCGCGTTGCGCGCGACCCTGCTGATCCACGCGCCAAAGCTGCCGCCGGCGAAGACGTGCGGGCGTGTCCATAGCATGGTGAAAACGGATTGCGTCACATCCTCAGCTTGCGTTGCATCATGAAGGATGCGTCTGGCAATACCATAGACGATCGGAGCATATCGATCGTACAGAGCTGTGAAGGCCGCCCGATCGCCAGCCTCGAGCCTGTCGAGAGTCGTGCGCTCGCTGGTCACGGCGTGCTTGGCTTCTGGCGTGCGCGCAGTGAAGCCTTGCACTAGGTGGAAGGGCAGACGGAAGATCGGCAGCGCCAGGGTGGCCATATTGATTCAAACGAACGGGCGAGGGAAACGGCTTAAGCTAAAGCTGAGGTAAACGGCATAAGCTATGGCTATGGACACTCGCACTCGGTACAATCAGCTCTCCGCCGGCTCGAAGGTGCTTGCTGTCGCTGGTGTAGCGCTCGGGCTTTGGGCGTGCAACGGAGGCTCGAGCACGACGCTTCCGCCCGGCCCGCCAGCTGCCGGCGGGTCCATGTACATCACTGACTTCGCGAACAACGCGATCGTTGGCTGGAACCAAGGCGCGAACTGCAACTGCTCGCCGACCACGACTATTCGCGGCGCTAACACAGGATTATCCGGACCGCAGGGCATCGCTATCGATGCGGGCAGCAACATCTACGTCGCTAATCAAGCCGTGAA